>DATDPY010000400.1:0-3598 GCA_035292565.1 Cyclobacteriaceae bacterium
GACGGCAATTAAGGAGCAACTACACGCACAGAAAGCAGGCAGAATCACCTCGGTTGATTTTCACTGGTATCTCAACACGTATCATGGCGCCGATTATTTCAGGCGCTGGCATGGACTGCGAAAAAACAGCGGCACGCTTCTTTGTCACAAAGCTTCTCATCATTTTGACCTGTTGAACTGGTGGATTGACTCGGAGCCGGAAGAAGTGCATGCATACGGAATGCTCGAACATTATGGACGGAATAATTCCTTCCGGGGGAACAATTGCCGGGATTGCATTCACACCGCGGAATGCAAATTTCACTGGGACATGACGAAGGAACAAATGATGATGGACCTGTATGCCGCCAACGAAAAGCATGATGGCTATATCCGCGACAATTGCCTGTGGCGGAATGAAATCGATATCTATGATAAGATGGCCGTCCAGATCCGATATGCGAACGGCGTTTCCGTAAGTTATTCGCTGACAACTTATTCTCCTTACGAAGGATGGAGGGTTGCATTCAACGGTTTGAACGGGAGGATTGATTCCTGGCTGGATATCCCCTGGGAAACACAGGAAAACATCGCACAATCGGAATTATACAAGCAGGGTATGGGCCTTGAAAACGCAGCCGGGGCTGAACCGGAATACGATGAGATCATGGTGATGAATAATTTCGAAAATTATGAACAGATCAAGGTTCCCAGGATTATTGCCGGGCATGGGGGAGGCGATGAAAAGCAGCAGGAAAACATGTTCCGTTCGACTGATGCCCCCGATCCCCTCAGGCATCAGTCGGGGAGCCGCGACGGGGCCATGTCGGCACTCATCGGCATTGCTGCGCGTAAAAGCAATGAGGAAAAAAGAATCGTGCGAATCGATGAACTCACCGACCTAAAGCCTATGGCGGTAAGGCCATGATATGGTTTGAGAAACTTCGCGGAATTCAACGCGAAATTATTTTTATATTAAAAGCCTGATTTTTAAACCTGAAATGGAATCATCGGATATATTGTTAAAGATCCCGGCATTCAGGGGAATGGATAAAGATTTTTTGAATGACCTGGTGACCCTGCTCGAGGAGGAAACATACCCTGCAGGGGCCACGGTGATCCGTGAGGGCGCGATCGGGGATTCTCTGTATATCATTGCCGGGGGAAGTGTGAATATTTATAAATCAGTGAGGGAGAAGGAAGATATGCTGATCAACACGTTGAAAAGAAATCAATATTTCGGCGAAATCGCATTGATCGACAACCTCCCAAGGTCAGCCAGCGTCATCACCGGGGAAGATTCGGTATTTCTCAGGCTTCGAAAGACCTCCCTTGACGTTCTGCTTAAACAGGATCCTGAAATGGAGCGCATATTCTATAAAAACTTTCTTTCGGATACAATCAGGAGGTACAGGGAAATAACCTCAGACATTACATTTTTTAAATCTGACTTGCAGGAAAAATCAATTACCCTGGATGAAATAAACAAGGACCTGTCAAGCGCTAAAAAGCTGCAGGATTTTTTCATCAATACAAACATCCTTGACTATCATTCCTTCCCGATTCCCGGTATGAAACAATCGTATATTTATCACCCTACTCAGGAGATCGGGGGGGATTTTATTAACCTCTCCCCCATTTCCGAATATGAATTCGGCAGTGTGATCACCGATGTTATGGGCCATGGCATCACGGCTGCTCTTGCCGGGGGTGCATTTAAAAGTGCTTTTGCTCTCCTGCTGGAAGAATATGGAAGGAAGCCTTCGGAGCTTCTCGTCCAGCTTAACAATCATTTCCTCAACAACCTTTCCCTGCTTTTTGCAAGCTGCCAGTATGCCTATATCAATCTAAAGGATAAAGAAATGAAAATGGCCAGGGCGGGTCATTATTTTCCGATGTATTATGACCTTTCCGAAAAACAGCTTATCGATATAAAAAGCGCAGGGCCAGCCCTCGGGATCCATAAAAATGCGGCATTTGAGCAGGTAAACATGAAATTCAATGCGGGTGATAAGCTCCTGTTTTTTACCGATGGGATCATTGAACAACGCAACCACGACCGGGTCATGTATTCAGAAAATCGCTTGCGAAAAATCCTGCTCAAGAACATTGCCGGACAAAATCCAGATATTCTGAAAGAAATTGAACGCGACCTGGATGATTTTACGCTGGATGGAAAGCGTGAAGACGATATAAGCCTGCTTTTAATGGAATTTTCCTGACTCCGGAAAACCTGCAATGATCAGAATCCGGGCTCAGGAGCGATGTCCCAGAAATTCAGGTGATTTGCCCTCCATGCCGGGAAAAAGGAAATGATCAGGGATAACAAAATAACAGCCAGGTATAAAAGGATTTCCTGACCATAAAATTCAAGTCCGCTGGTCCCGTAAACCTTGCTCACTTCGTTGTATGATCCGGCGACCGCGATAAGCATATGAGAAAGCATGATCCCCAGCAGTCCGCCGATATCGGCAATGATCAATCCCTGGAAAATCATAATCCGGGTATTCTGCATTCCTGTCCCTCCCAGGGTTCGCAGAAGGAACATGTCTTTCGATTTTTCCTCCACGAAATAATACAGCCTAACGAATAAAACCAGGAGTCCGATAATCAGCAGCGACAGGCCAAACCATGATAAGGCGGAAAGGGAGAAATGAACCGACTGGTAGAGCCTCGAGAACTCAGCAACCGGACTTACAACCTGGAAACCGGATGAGTTATTATGTCGCGATAAAAAAGAATCGGAAGTAATGGGCGACCTGAGCTGTATCAATACCGCCGATAATTCCTTTCCTTCACCTTCCGGGAAATCGAAAGGGAAATAATCCCCCGGCGATTTCCGGGATAGACCGGAGTCAGCAGTGTCTGTCCCGGTGCCATGAAGGAGCCAAAGGCTTTCTGTGGATGTGAGAATGATATCGTCGAGGGCATTATGGTTCCTTTTAAAAATTCCAGTAACCTTAAATGCCATGGCTCCGTGAAGATTGTCCGATTTACGAAGTCCAAGATCAGAAAAAAAAGCGTCGCCTATTTTCAGCCCGGTTTTTTTTGCCGCCCTGTATCCCAGGACCACATCCATGTTTTCCTTCCACAATTCCCCTTTGAACAGAGAAGCGTCAAACAAGGCCGGGTAATTGAGATTTGACCCTACAATGGTATGCCCCCGGTATTGATCTTCTGCAATAATGGGAACAGCCAGCTTAACCACCCTGTTCCTTACCAGTTCCCTGGCTTCCTTTACCGGAATATTTCCCGGGTACATCCCGTAATGAAGTAATGCGCTCCTGGCCAGCTCACCCCGGTCGCCCTTTGCTCCGAGTACAAGATCAATCGTGGCCGTGCTCCGCCTGAAATATTTTTTGGCCTGGAAATCAAAAAGCATGACTGAATTGAGAATAGCAACCGGGACAACAATTAATAGTACGGTGATGCCGGTAAACAACGGCTTATGAACGAGGAATACCAAAGTCAGCCTGGCAAAATTCATACATTCTCGAGCTTTAGCTGGTATTTGAAGATCTCCTGGATTCCTGAATCCTGTGTGGCAATGATCAGGGTTGACTCATAGTTCATGGACTGGGCAATCAGTGTTTTGAAAACTTTCATGCTGTCCTTCTCG
>DATDPY010000401.1:0-2692 GCA_035292565.1 Cyclobacteriaceae bacterium
TTATTATTTGCCGGCATCCAAAAACTGGCTTAATTATCCTTCAACGTTAATCATCCCTTATGATTCCAGCAATACCTCATCCCTTTCAGACACTTCGGTATTAAAATACAAGGGCAATAGTTTTTCAATTCCGCTCACGCTTCAGGTTCACTATGAATTTCTCGACCGGTTCCGGGCGGGAGCCGGGGTCTCTCTCGAATATCACCGCCTGCCGGTATTGACGCCATCGCGCGACAGGGATATTATCGGCGATTATGTTCCGGACAAAAAGGGCACACTCTTTACCCGATATTTTATCATGGCGGGAGCAAGAATATACCGAAAATGGGGCTGGTCATACTTTGTTGATGCGGAAATTGGAAAGTTAAATATGGGCAGTGCATTCAATAAGGCTGCTATTATCAAAGGTTTGTATTTTAATTTGGGAGCATCGATGGAGTTCGAAATTTCCGAGTATCTGCATGCGGTCGTTAGACCTTCTTTTGAATATAAAAGGTATACTTTATATACAGGATCAGGTTATCCTGTTAATCACCAATTTCCGGCCGTTTATTTAAACCTTGGATTTAAGTATAATATTCCGGAAATACCCAGGTGCCCGATTCATTCGAATGACCCGCCGGGAATCCAGTTTCCGACGTATCCCAAAAGTTATACCAACAGGCATTGTCGGATACAAAAGAAGCATTTTCATGGCGACCGGCAGTTCCGCGGACAGCCCTTTTACAAGAAACAAAATCCGGAAATAGGGGAGAACCAACCGGTACCTGTAAGGCGCATGCTTTTCAATAGAAGAAAACTCAGCGGGGGCTATTGAAAGGGCCTGATTTTGACTGTTATTTTATTCCGTTTAACCCCTGAAAGTATTGCATTTTTTAGCCCCGAATTTCGATTTATTGGTTAAATTTGCCCGATGATTTTTACTCACATTTTCTGATGGCTGAAGGACCCGTAGAGAGAATAATTCCAATCAATATTGAAGAAGAAATGCGGGGGGCCTACATCGATTATTCGATGTCAGTCATCATCTCCAGAGCATTGCCGGATGTCCGCGACGGACTGAAGCCGGTTCATCGAAGGGTCCTGTTCGGCATGCTTGAGCTGGGTGTCACATACAACAAGCCATACAAGAAGTCTGCCCGTATTGTTGGGGAAGTTTTGGGGAAATATCACCCGCATGGGGATTCCTCGGTATATGATACCATGGTCCGCATGGCACAGGAGTGGTCACTTCGGTACCCCCTGGTGGACGGCCAGGGAAATTTTGGCTCCATCGACGGCGACGGCCCTGCAGCTATGCGTTATACCGAAGCCCGATTAAAGCGTATAGCCGAGGAATTGCTGAATGATATCAACAAAAACACCGTTGATTTCCAGCCGAACTTTGATGATTCGTTAAAGGAGCCGGTAGTCCTTCCGGCGAAGCTTCCGAATTTGCTCATCAACGGATCTTCCGGCATTGCCGTGGGCATGGCTACCAATATGGCACCTCATAACCTTACGGAAATTGCCGTCGGAATCACCGCATATATCGACAATCCAGCGATCACCATTGCTGAATTGATGAATCATGTTAAAGCCCCGGATTTCCCAACAGGGGGTATCATATATGGTTACCAGGGAGTTAAGGAAGCATTCGAGACCGGAAGAGGCAGGATTGTTATGCGGGCAAGGACTGAAATCGTTACCAATAAATCCGGCAAGGACCAGATCATCGTTACAGAGATCCCGTACCAGGTGAACAAGGCGTCCATGATTGAAAAGACGGCACAACTGGTCAACGAAAAAAAGATCGAAGGCATATCCGATATCCGGGATGAGTCGGACCGCGACGGATTAAGGGTGGTATATGATATTAAAAGGGATGCCATTGCGAATATCGTATTAAATAACCTTTTCAAATTTACCCAGCTTCAGTCTTCGTTTGGTGTTAATAATGTCGCACTGGTTAAAGGCAGGCCGCAAACCCTGAACCTTAAGGACCTGATAAGGCATTATGTTGATCACCGGCATGAAGTGGTAACCCGGAGAACCCGGTTTGAACTGGATGAAGCCGAGAAAAGGGCGCACGTCCTCGAGGGGTATATCATCGCCCTGGATAACATCGATGAAGTGATCGCGCTGATCAAAGCCTCCAAGGACCCTGAAACGGCCAAGACGGGGCTAATGGAACGTTTCGGGCTCTCGGAGATCCAGGCCAAGGCAATCCTTGATATGAAGCTGCAGCGCCTGACCGGGCTCGAAAGGGAAAAGATCATCCATGAATACGAGGAACTGAAAAAGCTCATCATCGATTTAAAAGATATCCTGGAGCGCAAGGACCGCAGGATGAAGATCATCCGCGATGAACTTATCGCCCTTAAGGAACGGTATGGGGATGCCCGTAAAACCGAGATCGTGATGAGCGGTGATGATATTGATATCGAAGACATGATCCCGAATGAAGAGATGGTCATCACAATCTCTCACCAGGGTTATATAAAACGAACGCCCCTCACAGAATACCGCGTGCAGGGGAGGGGGGGAACAGGATCGAGGGGAGCCGTAACGAAAGACGGGGATTTTACTGAACACCTCTTTATTGCCGATGCGCATAATTACCTGCTGACATTCACCGAGGCGGGCAAAATCTACTGGCTGAAAGTTTACAAAATCCCGGTCGGCAGCAAGGCTTCCAAAGGTCGGGCTATTC
>DATDPY010000402.1:0-2290 GCA_035292565.1 Cyclobacteriaceae bacterium
AACTCCCTGGTCCGCTTATGATCGCCGCTCAGCTTTGACAGACACTGTCCAATAATTTTAACCGATTCGTAACATTCCATCACCCTTACATAAGTCCGGTCCCAGCAATCGCCAAGGGTCCCCATTTCCCCTTTTCCGACAGGGACCTCAAAATCTATTTCCGGATAGACCGAATACCCATCGACCCGGCGCAGGTCATATCGCAGTCCTGATGCCCTGAGCATCGGACCTGTGACCCCGTAACGGATGGCAAGATCAAGAGGAAGCACGCCGACATTGGCAGTCCGCTGAATGAATATTTTATTCTGCACCAGGAGGTCATCCATTTCCTTGAGCTTTGGCTTCAGGTATGCAATGAACTCCCCGCAGCGTTCTTCAAAGCCGGGAGGAAGATCATAGTACAATCCGCCAATCCAGATATAGTTATACAGCATCCGGGCCCCACTTGCCCATTCCAGGAGCCGGAGAATATGTTCCCTGTCGCGCATGAGCCATAAGAAAGGAGTGAAGGCCCCGATGTCGAGACCGTAAGTTCCGATTGCAATGAAATGAGAGGCTAACCGGTTCAGTTCTGCCACCAGCACCCGGATATACTCCACACGTTTCGGTATGATTTCCGTTATGCCCAGCATTTTTTCGACGCCGATGGCAAAGGCATGTTCGGAATTCATCGCCGCTATATAATCCATCCGGTCGACATAGGGAATGATTTGGTTGAATGACAGGTTTTCGGCATGTTTTTCGAAACATCTGTGGAGGTATCCGAGATGAGGAACCACATCCACGATCACTTCCCCGTTGGTAACCACCTCAAGCCGAAGCACGCCGTGGGTAGAAGGATGTTGCGGGCCGATGTTAACGATCATTTCTTCCGACTTCAGGCCCTCAAGTTTGTACTTTCCGGGTTCTGAACGTGTCAGGAAATCATTCTCGAAAACATACTGGACCTTGTTACTCATTGCTTCAGTATTCAATTTTCACATGATGAAAATATTCTTCCGGTTTATAATCTTTGCGCAGGGGATGGCCTTTCCAGTCGTTGGGAAGCAGGATCCTTCTCATATCCGGATGTCCTCTGAACCGGATACCCAGAAGATCGAAGGTTTCCCTTTCGAGCCATTCAGCAGTTTCCCATAGCGCGGAAATGCTGTCAATCTCCGCCAGGTTTTCACCATCGGCTGTCCTGTCGATAATTACTCTCAGGGCGATCTGGGTTTCCAAGGATATCGAGCATAGATTGTATATAACTTCCATTGTCCCGGCTTCCGGGCCATTGTCGATGCCTGTAATGCATTCAAGCATTTCAAATGAGGCAGTGGCATCATTTCTAAGTAATTTACAAACGCTGAATAACTGTTCCTTGCTGACAATCATGCAGGCAGGGTTTGAGGGAATGTCTGAAGGTCTGGCAGTCCCCTCTCCCAGTTTCTCATTTATTAGTCCTGTTATCCTTTCAATTGTATTTTCCATGGATTCAGGAATTGCTCAGAAGATTCTTTATTGTGACGGGGGCGACCAGGGATTCTTTCCGGATTTTTTCCTGGAGTTTCAGAAAGCCTCCGATCAGCGCTTCCGGCCGGGGCGGGCATCCAGGTACATAAACATCCACCGGGATTATCCTGTCGACGCCTTTCACGACATGATAACCATGCTCCCAATATGGTCCGCCGCAATTTGAGCATGACCCCATGGAAATAACATACCTGGGTTCTGCCATTTGCTGATATAGCCTACGGACGCGGTCAGCCATTTTAAAGGTCACCGTGCCGGCCACGATCATCACATCCGATTGCCGCGGAGAAGGGCGTGGAAAAATGCCGAAACGATCGAGATCATAGGCCGATGCATAGGATGCCATCATTTCGATGGCGCAACAGGCGAGCCCGAACCCGACCGGCCAGAGTGAGGAAAGCCTGGCCCAGTTCATCAGATCATCCGCTCTTGTGATGATAATCCCGCCTGAATTGAATTGTTTATCCAGCAAACCCATTTCAATTTCTGTTTACCTGCTTAATCTGATGGTTCCGGTATTTATCATTGATATGCCTGAACCTGGCAATATACCCTGCGTCAGCGGAAGACGGTGGTTTTGGAATTGGTTTTTCCCATTCCAGCAATCCCTTTTTCCAGGCGTAGGCCAGCCCAAACACCAGGATCAGGATAAAGATGAACATCTCCGTAAGGGTAAACCATGCCCATGATCCCTGATAAGCATCGATTAAATCTTTTTGCGCAAATATGGTTGCCCAAGGAAACAGGAATACAATTTCAACATCAAAGAGGATGAAAA
>DATDPY010000403.1:0-3437 GCA_035292565.1 Cyclobacteriaceae bacterium
AGGCATCTTCCCGAACCGGAGACTGAGCTCGAATATCATGATCCTTTCCAGCTCCTCGTTTCGGTGATACTGAGTGCACAATGCACGGATAAAAGGGTGAACCTTGTCACCCCTGCTTTATTTAATAAATTCCCTGAACCCCGGCGACTGGCAGTCGCTTCATTCGAGGAGGTTTTTCCTTTTATAAAAAGCGTTTCCTATCCAAATAATAAAACCAGGCATCTTATTGCCATGGCCCAAATGCTTGTGGAAAAATTCAATTCAAGGGTTCCATCAAGCACCGAAGATCTGCAGAAACTTCCCGGCGTTGGCAGAAAAACCGCACACGTAATAGCCTCGGTGATTTATAACAAGCCGGTGCTGGCCGTGGATACACATGTATTCAGGGTATCGAGGCGGATCGGACTTGCTTCAGAAAAATCGCGCACACCTCTTGCCGTGGAACGAGACCTGGTAAAATATATTCCCCGGGAAATGATCCATAACGCACATCATTGGCTCATACTTCATGGAAGGTATGTATGCACGGCCAGAAAACCGGATTGCAAGGCTTGCGGGATCAGAAAAATCTGCCGGTTTTATAAGATCAACGGTGCAGGGAATTCCTGAAGGATTTATAAAAACCGGCTTGCAGCTATAAGCTCCCGTTTCGCGGCTTGAATCTTGATCTTGAAAAAATTTCTCCGGCATCGGCGTAGGCCATTAATTGCGGAAGGGTAAGGTCTGGGTTCCTTTCCAGGAAGGATTTGATGATGTTCCATCCTATCCATCTTCCGATCCTGCCGGGACAATTTTCACCGATCTCGAAGGTTTTAGGCCTTTCGGAAATGAATTTATCCTTGATATACTGGTCGGTTGTAAACAATGCTTCGTTTTGAATGAAATTGGCCCATATGATCTCCTGACTGGATTCGATGTCATCCATTTCATCGGGCGTATATCCAAGCATTACCGAGTCGGGAAGGCATGGGAGAAGCTGTTTGGTAAACTGGTAAGCTTTTCCGTAAAAGATCATATCGGCGAGAAGAGAATTATCCCCCGGATCGGATTTGCTGAAAAACTGGGAAATAAACATGAAGGTATTCGGGACGAGGTTTCTGGGTTGATATCTTTTCTGAATGTAATCGGGGAAATCGACCGGCAGGTATTTGGCGCCTGTTCCCAGGTAATAATCGAGGCCGATGATGATCAGGGTGTCGGAAACGTACATGTCTTTCGAGAACCCGGATAAAACCGTTTCAATTCTAGGCGCTTTAAAATCAGGATAATAGGCTTTTAACCTCCGAAACCCTTCTTCAAATTCATACTGCAGCCCGGCTATATCGCCGAATACTCTCCTGACCTCCGCATGCAGGGTATCAATATGCGGGTCCTGGAAGAGCCTGTAAATGCTGTTATAGAATATAGAATCGTGGGGGTATTGGGATTGAATCAGGAAAATTTCCGAGAACATTTTATGTTTTTTCAATACTTCTGCCATGTCCTGTGGGTTCTTTGCATCCATCAGCTCAAGGTCAACCCGTTCGATATTCAGGTCGACCTGGATCCCTGAGATATCAGGAGAGGAAATACAATCATCATTTTTGCCGCACCCGTAAATTAGGGGTATCAGGAAGGCTATATAGATCAATAAATCCGGCCGTTTCATCATTTACCCGATACTGTCCTATACATAATTTTAAAAGTGAACGACAAAAGTATTTAATTTGCAGCATCATGAAGAACTTATTAATTATTTTATTGGCCTTTATGGCTATTGGTCAGGGCCAGGCACAGGTAAAGGTTGGGCTTAAAGTATCGCCCGGGTTGAATTTTAACCGAACCTTTGTAAAGGAGGACTCAATGCCTGTTTCCGTTGACGGTAACGGGGCAAAAATAAAGGTACCTTTCGGCGCCTTCGTTGATATCCCCTTCAGCGAAAGGTATTATTTCACTACAGGTGTTAATCTTGTCGGGAAACTGTCAGACCTGCATTACAATTTATTAACAATTGGACCGATTAGTCCTGATGAAAAGATAAGGCTACAATACCTGCAATTACCGCTCACATTCAAATTATTTACTGATGAAGTATCGATTGACAAGCGCCTGTATTTTCAGTTTGGACCAACGCTCGATATCCTGCTCAGCAGCAAAGGACAGGGAGAAAAATGGATATCTAAAATTATATTTGGTGATATTTCATTCATATTTGCAGGAGGACTCGATTTTAATATTGGCCCGAATACATCCATGTGCATCGGAGTTTCCTATTACCGCGGCCTCATAAATATCGTTAAAGAGCATAACCTTCCAGTAAAGGATTTCAGCGTAAAGACCGATTTGCTCCTGCTTGAGATCGGGATCAGACCTTAAGATATAATTACCAAATTCCAAGTTCCAAATTCCAAGTCGGTATTCCAAAATTATTTCACTACGGACTTCGATTTTGAGATTTGGGATTTGAAATTTGGTGCCTGCAAGGCTAATGCCGGTTATGGAATGAGTTCTCTGTGGCGAAAGCAGGAGACCAGGTGATCATTAACCATGCCGATTGCCTGCATATGGGCATAGATGATCGTACTTCCGACAAAAGTGAAGCCGCGCTTCTTCAAGTCTTTGCTTAACTGATCCGACTCCGGTGTGGTCGGTTTGATCTCCTTCAAACTCTTCCAGTGGTTGATTTTCGGCTTTCCGTTGAAAATCTTCCAGATGTATTGATCGAAACTCCCGAATTCATCCTGTACCCTGAGAAAACATTTTGCGTTGTTAACTGCAGATTCGATTTTAAGCCTGTTGCGAATGATACCCGGGTCGTTCAGCAATTTGTTGATCCTGATGCTGTTGAACCTGACCACTTTTTCAGGATCAAATCCGGCAAATGCTTTCCGGTAACCCTCCCTTCTTTTCAGGATCGTTGCCCAGCTCAGACCTGCCTGGGCACCTTCAAGCAGGAGGAATTCGAAATGCGTGATCTCATCGTGGACCGGCACACCCCATTACTCATCATGGTATTTTACATATTCATCGAACTGCCCGAGGCACCAGCCGCATCGTTTTTTATCATCCGGGATCATTTACACGTATTATTTCACCCCCTTTTCGGGATCCCAGGAGCCCTGGAGCTTCCGGACAAAAATGATCTGACCGGTATGATATGCGTTATGGGTACTGATGTTGGTAATGGTGGGCACCCATTCTTTTAGTTGTTCCTCGCTGGCATTTTCCACGATCTTCTCGAGGTCAGTCATAACCTGGTCAAGCCTTTTTACAATCTCCAACCATTGTTTCTGGTCGAAATTGTCGAAAGTTTCATTATTATCCCCGCTGAACGGATCAATATTTTCTCCCCTGTATCTTTTAAGCTGGCGCTCATTCCAGAATAACAGGTGATAGGCGAGCTGTCCGGTAGAATGATTTCCTCCGCCATACTTCCACATGGCTTGTTCGGCTGTAAG
>DATDPY010000404.1:0-3910 GCA_035292565.1 Cyclobacteriaceae bacterium
ATGAGGCCATAACCGTTTATACACCTGTCCCCTGGGGTTTCCGTTTTCGATATATGGATGGATCTTCAGGCCGTTACATATACGAGGAATGGCCGCCCGATTCTGAAAAATTCAGAAAGAACTGGAGTCTTTTTCTGGACGACCTGGAAGTCCACCTGAAAAGCAAATCGTGGTTCGAAAAAACTTATCTGGGCATCAATGAAAATCCACTGGATGTCACCCTATCCGCAATCAAGGTCATCAAGGAGCATTCAAAAGAATGGAAAATCACGTATGCCGGTAACTGGCATGCTGAACTCAGCCCCCTTGTCGATGATTATTCGTGCATCATTGAAAGCGAGCCGGATATCGCCGGTCTAAAGGAACGGAAGGGAAAAGGTTTTACAACAACATTTTACATTTGCTGCACGCCGCCCCGGCCTAATACTTTTGTATTTTCCCCTCCGGTAGAAAGCAGGTATCTTGGCTGGTATACGGCTGCATTCGGGTATGACGGATTCCTTCGCTGGGCTTATGATGCATGGCCGGCCGACCCTGTGCGGGATGCGCGGCATACGGCCTGGCCGGCAGGCGATTGTTACGTGGTGTACCCGGGAGGGAACAGCAGCATCCGCTTCGAAAAACTCAGGGAAGGAATTGCCGATTATGAAAAGATCATGATACTTCGTAACCTGGCGCGTAAATCCGGCAATGAAAAAGCGCTAAAATCGATTAGCGAATTGGAGTCTTTTCTGTCAACGATCATCGATAACCCGGATTATTACAAAAGGAACTATGATTCCGAGCGACTTACAACTCTTTTGGAAGAAGGGAGATTCCTGATCAACAGGTTAAGTAAAGAACTTCCCCGTTAGATTTGTCACATTATCTCTCGCCGCTTGAGCGCGTGCTGTGTTTTTTTGTATTATTTCATGGAATAGTCGGATAATTTTCGTTAATTGGTTTGATTCCAGAGTTTCGAATTGAAAATTCTATGTTCCGATTCGCTTTACTTGGGCTTTTATTTTTAATCGCATTACCTCCGAATTCGTATGCCCAGGGATTGACCATCCATGAACAATTTCTCTCCGACAGTCTGCCCTCCAGTGATGCAGAAATTTACCTGTTTGCAGACGACCGGAGGTTGGAGTCGTCGCCTGAACTGAAATTCCCAATTCTTTCCATACTAAATCAAAGTTGCGGAGTTCGGAATATTGTTCTTGAGGCAGGGCAATCAGAGGCTTGGTTATGCAACCAATATCTTGCTTCGGGCGATTCATCCCTGCTTGTGAATACGATGGGATATCATTATACCATGGTAAAGGATTTCTGGGCCCGGCTTTACTATTTCAACAAGGATCTCCCGGACAGCAGGAAATTAAAATTTACCGGGATCGATTATGACCGCCCGGGTCCGTTTAAAACCATGTTATCGAGGTATTTCACCAGGGAGATCCTGGAACCGGAAATCAGCCTCATCGTATTTGAGATCCTCCGGTTCCCGCAAGCAGGATTTTCAGGGAAAAGCAGGAAGTCTTTTCAAAACTTACTTCTGGAGTTCAATTCCAGCCTGTTAAAAAATAAAACAGAATATCTGAAGTACCTGAGCGATGAAAATTATATTAACCTGGTCCTGATGACGGGTAGTCCTTCCAATAATCCGTCCGGATATGCACAGAGAAACAGAACAATGTATGAAAATCTAACGGGAAATGAAGACCTTGTTCCCGGTAAAATATTTGCGGCATTCACGCCGGAAACCATCAGGACCTCGCCGGGCACTTTCGGTTACTTGCTCGACAAAGATGCATATAGCCCGTACAATGATGAAGTATTCATTGTCGACCAATATTATGATATTAGTTCCTATAATGGCAAGCCTTTGAGATCCTCATACCCCAGAGAATATAATAAAATTGTCAAATCTGCCGGTCTGTCCTCCATAGCCGGGGATTACCTTTGGCTTTCTTCGCCGCAGTTTACAACATGTGATTATCTCATGATCATTAGAAACAAGCGGGATCTGAGGTAAGATGCGACCGGCATAGGGCCAATTATTCTACATTGACCGGGGCCAAAGACGGTTTCGTCGATTCAGGTTTTTCCCGGTTCCTGTTCTTCCTGAGGTAGGCCAGGTGGTCATATTTAAGAACATGATCAGGAAGCCAGTTCCATGCATATCCCAGGTCTTTCCTGATAATATCAACGTAAAACGTGGGAAGATGCGAGGATACGCCCTCAAAGAAATCCCTGAATTTCGAATCGTTCTTAAGCCGGGTCCTGACTTCTTTGAAGAATCTGACCCTGCCGAATCCTTCAGATGAAATTGCCCTGACAAAATTCAACCATTGCGCCGTAAACTTTGTGTTGGAGAATAACCGTCTACGTATTGCGTTCCAGGAAACGGAATATGCAGTCAGGTCGATGATATGATCATAGAATTCCAGCCAGCTGTAATTTTTAGGCTTCACATTCATGGCAAGGTGATTATTCAGGAAATGAAATGGAAACGGAATGATCCTTTCATCCCTTTGGTATTCCAAGTTCACCGGTGCCGCTTCACCAAAAGCGGTAAGGAGGGAATAACCCGGCAATACGGCCGGCACATTATCGATAAATTTTTTCGTCAGTTCAAATGGTTCGTTCCCTGCGTCAGAATCAAGCCCGAGGACGAAATTGACCTGAAGGTAAGGGATATATTCCTGGATCAATTTCATATGCTCGGATACTTTGTCCAGTTTTTCCTGCCCGGATTTACTGCCTGTCCTGGTTTTATATCCCATCTCAAACCATGATTCAACTCCGGGGAGCAAAGCCACAAACCCGTTTTTCTTAAGCCGCTGCAGGTTTTTCTCATTCAGCATCGACATGCTCGTTTCGGCAATATGCCTGACGCTGCCGATGGGTCCGGTGGATTCGATGGTTTCCATGATCTCATTGAACCTGATTCCGAAATTAGGATCATGCCAGGCGATTATCGGCATTTTAAATTTTGTTTTGACAAAGCGGATGTCCTCTTTCAGGGAATCCATATCCATAACCTGGTATTGGATGGAGGAATCGATGCAAAATGTGCAGGTGTAAGGACAACCCATGCTCCCGATCATCGGGATAATTTTCATGAACGGGGCTTTATTAATCGTCGGTTCGATATATTTCCAGCGTTCCGTTATACTTGGCAGAGATACCGGCTGAGTTGCGGCCGTAAGGAATTTACCCTGAACACGGTTGGGTCCAAAATCCTGCAGCAGGTCGAGGATAAGTTTCTTGTCGGTAAATCCTATTACATAATCAAAATAATTAATGGCATCATCAGGGTAACACCGGGCGTGAGGTCCGCCGAGCACGGTAACCGCACCTTTTAACCGGAACATATTACTGAGTGCGTAAGCGAGATACGCGGCCTGGGTAAAAGCACCGATAAATATAAGGTCGGCCTTTTCAGGCAATTCCTTTCGAAGATCCTCAAATCCTGTAAAACAGGTGTAGCTAACATTATGACCGGCCTGTTCACACCATGTGGCAATTACGGTAGGCATAATACTGGCAAGATTACCATGCATCAATCTTGCGTATAGCGTATTGGTAGGACCTTTGCTGACAAGGTCAATTACACCGATGTTAAGTTTTTTCAATTTTTAATTTTAAAAATCCATGCTCCTCCTTAGTGTGATGAGGCAAACCGAAGGGAGTAAATTAGGAGAGAAGTTTAATGATAATAAAGTTGATAAAATATATTAACACGAATGTAATAAATTATGAGATATTAAGCAAGCGAAAATAAATTATGATTTTTCCGGCACTTCAGGGGTTCCTGGTTTTTTCCCTCTTACGAGAGATGCGAACACTCCAATAAAACAAAGTATACTGAACAGGATAAACACAATCTTCATGCTGTCAATAAAAAGATAATGATTTGCCGGAGAGATCA
>DATDPY010000405.1:0-6673 GCA_035292565.1 Cyclobacteriaceae bacterium
ACTTTTTCAGTAATAAATAATAGACTTTTGAGACAGCCTCTAGCGAGGGGCCAGTCTGCAGGGGGACCGAGCGTAAAAAAAATGTCTGGTAGACATTTTTAGAGACGGGCCAGCTTTGGGGGGGAGGGGAGTCCCTTTAGGGGAGGGGATACATTTTTTCCTATGTTGCTTAAATTCAATCACTTTGCAGAATCACAACCCACTATTAAACATGTTCAAAATGAAGTGGTATTTGAAGATGCCAAGGGAGTTTTGTAAAGATCAAAGGATATTCTAAAAAGAATTGTTAAATAATCCCCTCCCCTCCGGGACTCCCCTTATCCCGCCCGGGGCGGGACAAGGGGAGAGTTGCATCTCATCTTTTAATAGAGATTTAAATAAAGGAATCCCTGCTTTATTCCGCCGGAAAATATAAATCCTCGCATGAACATGCACTTCCTGTACTACAGATCATACCCATACTCGATCGCGTATTTTACAAGGCCTACCGTACCCTTTACGCCTAATTTAAGGATCAGACTGCTCCGCATCTTTTCAACGGTACGGTAACTCAGGCTGAGGAGATCGGCAATTTCCTTGCTTGATTTTTCGCGGCAGAGGTATTTTAGCAAATCTTTTTCACGTTCCGTAATCTCGGTCGTGGTAAAGAATTTGGGCTTGACGGGATTATGGGTAATCCGGTTACGCATGACCCGGGCGATTAATTCGTTGATGTAAAAATCCTTATCGATAACGGCGTAGATCGCTTTTTCGAGCTCATACGGATCACAGTCCTTCAAAAGATATCCGTGTGCCCCCAACTCAATCATGTACAGGATATATTTTTCTTCTTCATGAAATGAAAGGCCGATTACCTTGATGTCCGGGTATTTGAGAATCACCTGCCGGGTGGCTTCCATCCCATCCATTTCAGGCATTTCAAGGTCCATCAGGATTACGTCCGGTTGCCAGGATATCAGCATTTGCAGCAATTCTTTTCCGCCGCCGACATCCCTGACCTCCCCGATGCGCGGAAATTCCTTCAGGATCGAAACAACACCCTTCCGCACCAGCATTTTATCTTCAACGACGATCACCCTGATCTTTTGCATAATGTTTAATTCACTCTTGTTCTTATAATCGCTGTGGTACCGTTGCCCGATGACCGGATGTCCATCGCGGCCCCGGCAATTCCCAGCCGCGTTTTGATGTTGGTTAACCCCAGCCCCCGCTGTTCCTGCTGATTCATCAGGTTCGTATCGAAGCCGCACCCGTTATCGCGTATTAATATTTCAAGGCTACCGTCATTCCACTCGAGCATTACTTCAAGTTTTGATGCCTTGCTGTGGCGGATTGAATTGTTAACCAATTCCTGGACCGCCCTGTAAAGGTTGATCTGCTTCTTTTCATCAAGCTGAGCGGGTTGTCCGTTCTCACTGAATGAAGCTTTAAATTCCGAAGCATGGTCAACCTTTTGTACCAGGAATTCGATTGCCTTGGAGAAACCTAATGAATTGAGCAGGTAAGGCGAAAGGTTCCTGGAAATGCTCCGGACCTCTCCGATGGTTTTTGAAATGGTATCGATGGATTCATCGGCAATCAGTGCCAGTTCGGGGTTATTTTTGAGCTTCATTTTCAAAAGGCTGATCTGGAGTTTCGTAGCCGAAAGCAGGGAGCCGATATCATCGTGAAGGTCCCGGGCTATCCTCTTCCGTTCTTTCTCCTGACCCTGAAACGATGATTCGATGAGTTCTTTCTGGTGCTGGGTTTCAAGCTTCTGGAGTTTCAATTTATTGGCCAGGTTTCTTTTCTGATAACTTATGACAAACAATATTAGCGCGGCCGCGATCAGAAACGTGGTCACCGTGCCGATAATTATTACATAGGTAAGTTCAGGACCGGGATTGGATGTCAATTCGTTTTAAATTTAAAAATTGGGCAATAAATGCAGCGCTGAAAAGAAGGTTCTTGATTACATTGAGCATATTGTGGATCAAATAATAAAATAAATAGATTTTTTCAAAGCTCATGATATTATTGGCTGCATATAAAAAAATGTTGCCTGAAAAATAAATAAGAACCGCCGAATTTATCCAGAACATGGGGTACCGGACTATATTATCTACCGGCTGATTCTGCAATAAATAATTAAAGTAATAGACTGAAATAATAATAAATGTAATTCCGGATACGGTACGAAGATTCGTATTTCTGTTCGTAAATCCCTCAATGAAGAAAATATTGATTACCGAAAAGATCAAATAAAGAAATATAGATAAAAGCAGCAATCGCTTAATCCTGACATGGTGAAAACACAGATAGAAAATAGAACCAAGAATGAAAAACTGAACGATTATGTAAATATTATTGATCTCATTATTGAATCGCACGAAATTTATCGATAAAAGATCGGACAAGCCGGAAGTTAAAACAAGCAGCCCAAGTATCTTTAAATACCCGGGCTTTGACTTATAATTTAATAGCGATAATAAAACGGGAAGCAATACAGAACCTGCCGTTATTATCGCTATCTTCCTGATTAATACATCATCCATTCAGGATATTAAATTATTTCGGGCAATAGGGCGGACAATTAAATGAGTCATCCAGAATAATCGGTCCGCCGGGTTCTGAATCGGGAAGGATATCGCTCCAATCCGACCGGGCAGCTACCAGCATGACCGTATTTTCACCGCTGTCATTTATTCCATAATACACCCTGATCCCTACCGCATCTTTCTCATTCAGCAACTGCAATATTTTATCCTTTCCGAAAAAATGTCCCTTGATAATCGTTTGACCAGGGAATGTTTCGGTCTGCCGGGCGCTATAATTGTTCATCCAGCTTTTCAATGTTTCCGGGCTGATCGGGCCACCTTCCTGACCTGTAAATGTGTATGCCATAATTTTAAAATTTTAAGTTTAAAAATAAATTTTAGGAGATTCAATTTATCCACAATGATTTTTAATGCTCCCCTGATTTATTTCCAGACTTTGTCTAGGTGGCCAATAAAACCCGCTTTTAAGGTATTGATATATAAATGATCGTGTTTATACCCGTAATTTAGAGTATTTCCACGATAATCTGACCGGTATTTCCACCCGCCGGGGGTCCACAGCATTTTAAAAAATAATTTTGCGCCCGGATTAGACGGAAATTGAATCTTCCCAAAGCAAAAAACCTCGTCTTGCCGGTGAGCAGGATTCCCGGAAAAATCTAACTTTCAATTCTTAAGTGCAGTTTGCATTCGGATGGACAAGCATATAACCCATATTTCCTTATGCACCGTGTGCATGAACCGGTTGAATCATTTACGCCAGACGCTGCTCAAAAATCTGGAAGATAATGCCCGGTATCCCAGCCTGGAGTTTGTTCTTTTGGATTATAATTCCTCCGACGGTCTTCAGGAATGGGTTAGGGATAATCTTCAATCATATATAAAATCCGGCCGGCTTGTTTATTTTCATGCGGCGGAACCGCAATATTTTCACAGAAGTCATTCGAGGAACCTGGCTTTCAGGCTTGCATCCGGGGACATCGTATGCAATATCGATGCGGATAATTTTACGGGCCCTGAGTTTTCATTTTACCTGAATTCCCATTTTAACGAACACAAGAACAGTTTTCTAACCGTCAATTTCCATGACCAGGAAAATATAAACCGCGATACCTACGGGCGCATTGCATGCAGGAAAAAAGATTTCTATTTAATCAGGGGTTTTGATGAAAGAATGGAAGGGTACGGATACGAGGACCTGGATTTCTGCGAGAGGCTGAAAAGTTCAGGAATAAAAGAATATTTTATCGACCGGGAAGAATTCCTGAATTCCATCCGGCACGACGACAGCGCCAGGATTGAATTTGAAAAGGACGCGGGCCAGGATGCCGATATCTTTATTCAATGGATCTCTCCTTTCGCATCAAGAATTTTATACCTGTTTCCCGGTCAGCGCTTTTCACTGGGAAAGCTGCTGGACCAGCATGAAGGTTTCGGGAACCCGGTCCTTGAGGGGGGAAAATGGATTATGGGAACCTGGACTCGAAAACCGGGGTTGGTCAATTTGCAGCCCGAATCTGAACAAAGCCAGAAATTTAACGAAGTCCAATCCGGAAACCTGGTGGACATCCGGAATGAGACACTTTATCGGATAACTGACCGGGAATTTATCCGGGAACTACGGATGAATTACCCGATTATAACAAATCATCAATATTATCTGAATAACAAGCATTCCGCGAAAATACAGGTAAACCCGGATGGGTGCGGCCGGGGGAAGGTTGTTAAAAATTTCATGGAAAAGATATATTTCGGTTAACGACTCTGCCATGGAAACTCTGGTATGCACAGTCTACTACCCGCACAACCGGCTGCGTTTGCTCATCCGCGAAGCCGTATTTCCCATGTTGGAAAGAATCAAAGAGTATCCGGAATTCCGCCTGATCAATTTCAGGCTCAGCGCCTATAAAGGCGAAAACATTATTCTTTGGTTTGAATGCAGCGACGCGAATAGCCGGGAAAAACTGAGGGATTATATAAATGCAGGCATGCATGAATTTATCATCGCCCGGACGGAAACCAATGCCAGGCCTGCGGAATTTCCATTAAAGAAGCTTTTCATGGATATCCCTCCAAATTCAATCCATTTCTGGGATAAGCATCCTTTTAAAACAGTAACCTTTTCAGGATCCGATGCGGAAACGGACAGGCAGGTTCAGTCCCTCATTTCCAGGCAGTGTTTGAATCACTTATTTAATTCGGGAAATGAATCCGGACAGGATTTGTACAAATTATTCATACAACTGATCATCATTTTCAACCTGGTTTGTTACGGAAATACGGTTCATGTTCCTGATTTTGTAAACCGGGTATTACTGAAAATTAAAAGCTTAAAAAAGAACTCTCTGGAAGCCGTCAGTTTGATGGAGGGCAAATACCGGAATGATTATTACAGGAACAGGCAACAAACCGATCAGCAGGTCAGTGAGATGATCCGGTTATTCAGGTCACCCATGAATTCCAGCCATAATTTATTGGCGCTGGATTGGGTGAAACTTTTTAAAGAAATCAAAAATATGAGGATATCGAATTCTTCAGCAGGTCAACTACAGTTTTATGCTGAAATTTTTATTGAAATATCCCAGAAACTTAGCCTTGAGGCGGATATGTTGATCAAGGCAATGTTAAACCTGAATTTATTTTTTGGCGAGCAGGTAATGCATTCTGAATGAATTTTAATAAGTGGAAATACCTAATGTCATATTTTAGTTTTTCAAGTAAGCATTCGATCCGAAACAATCTTTTTTATTACAATAAATTAATTAAAGGACGTCATCGGGCGGGAAGTGCGGAGCAGCCAATGTGTGACCCGGGGTCCCCCATCGCGAGTAATATGTATTTATTCAGATAGTGCCTATCAACGGGGGTCCCGGTATTTTTCCTGCCCGCCAAGTTTTGGCAGGCGGGTCCGAAGACAGGGGCCTGAGCGTAAAAAAATGTCCGGCTTGCCCGCCGACGTGTACGCCGTAGCTTTAGCGAAGATGTAAGTGCAACGAAGGAGGGTGGACATTTTTAGCGACCCTTCCTGCCAAAGCCTAGGCCAAGGGTAGGCAGGCAGGGGGACAGCCTGCTGAGAATGGGAGTCCCTTTAGGGGAGGGAATACATTTTTCCTGGTTTCTTATAAATACTTTTATAATTTTATTTTACTTGTATTCAACAGCTTTGAAATATTATAACCAGCTTTTAACAAAACCAAGTTGAAAGGTTATATATAGCCACCAAGGAAATTTTATTAAAGATCGAGGTATGTATTCATACGAATTGGTAAAACAATCCCCTCCCCTACGGGACGCCCCTTATCCCGCCCGGGGCGGGACAAGGGGAGAGTTGCATATCGTCTTTTTTCAGAGATTCCGTTAAAGAAATAATTTTCCTTTAGGTTCAACAGCATGTAATTTGCTTTTCCTGCAATCGAAGCATTATATCTTTCAGGACGCACCACGCAGTATAATATTCGGAGAAAACAGCATCCATTTGTTCATTGTATTGTCAAAATGACATTATTTGGATTATTTATTGTTTTTTTTTGACAATTCAAATATTAATTTCTATCTTTCTCTCGCACTACTATAATTGGAAAAGCTATCGCCTTCTTATAGCTGTTTCCCTTATATCGATTTATTGTAATTTCCCGGGAACAGCTTTGTATTAAATCGATAAGAAAATTATATCCTGAAAGCATAATTATTAATTCAGGAAATACAGGCTTTATACCAAGCACTTATGGGAAAATTCTACTATTCAGTTAACCAGACAAAAGATTTTTTACTGTCGCGAATAATCGACTCAATCCATTACCTTTTTTATTTTTCATATAATTCCTGAAAAAATGGAACCGCTTGAATTTTCATTGCTTAAAACATTTAAGGTCCTGGCACTCGCTCTTGTTCTTCTGCCGGGAATGGGAAATGTTTATGCGACCAAATATTACCTGTCACCGAATTCAGACCCATCCGTTACGTCAAACTGGGGCACCAACACGGATGGTACCGGCCCCTCTCCGGGAAACTTTTCCAGCTCCCATGACTTTGAAATCGGCTCTGGTATAACCGGAATACTTGTCGGTAACTGGGATCTCGGCGGCACAACCGGGGCTTCTATAATTACCTTAACCGTAAATGGAACACTGGTCATT
>DATDPY010000406.1:0-5065 GCA_035292565.1 Cyclobacteriaceae bacterium
ATGTTTAAAAAACTATCGCGCATGGATATGCAATTAAATGAGGAGCGATAAAAATTCCAATCACCGCATCAGGCAACAATTTGAATGCCAACAACATATCTGCTTGTTAATGAAACATTTAATGCGTATGATAAAAAAAAATATGTACAATAACGTACAACAAATTTTCATTCATGAACAATAATCCGGATTAAGTATTTAATTTGGTCTGTATTTTTATTTGTCCAGGGGAGAAATCTCGATTTCCGGAATGTCTGACCGGGTCGTTAAACTAAAGTGAACTTGCTTTCCGTATGTCTATAAGTTTTTTCAATAACAAATCGCAATGCCCGGGTGAAAAGGATCTGGCGGAGGTCCTCGGCAAGAAAACCGAACAATGGAAAAAGATCCGGAAATTCACCCATGATTTTTACCCGATGGCCATGGAAGAATGGATTTATTCCGGGAAGAATTATGGCTGGAGTTTCCGGATCAAGGACAGGAAGAGGGTAATTATTTATTTTATTCCCTGCAACGGATATTTCAAGGTTGCTTTTGTCCTTGGCGACAAAGCTGTCGGGGAAGCGCTGAATTCCAATATCTCCGAAGATATTAAAAAACTGATCCGGTCGGCGCCGGCGCATGCCGAAGGAAAGGGATTCAGGATCGATATCAACGATGATTACCTGGTCGACGACGTGAAAAAGCTGATAACAATAAAGCTGGCAAACTAGTTGATTAATTAAATTCTGGATTCAATATTCGCATAATGGAGGGGGGCCCGGCTTATACACCGGGATAAACTAACAGATCATTAAGTTTCAGGGGAATTATAGCGTCATAAAAATCATACATGGAAAAACCTTACTTCAGTACAGTAAAAACGGAGTATAAATCTACATGGAAGAGGATGCTGAGTTTCCTGGGACCTGCCTACCTGGTAAGCGTCGGTTACATGGATCCCGGAAACTGGGCAACGGATATTGCGGCAGGCAGCAGGTTCGGCTATACTCTGATCTGGGTGATCATCATGTCGAATATTACGGCCATCCTGGTCCAGAGCCATGCTTCCAGGCTTGGGATCGTCACCGGAAAGGACATTGCGCAGTTCAGCCGGAGCTATTACAAACGATGGCTCAATTTCATTTACTGGATCTTTGCCGAAATTGCCATAGCCGCCACCGACCTGGCTGAAATCCTGGGGATGGCCATCGGGTTGAAACTTCTCTTCGGCCTGGACATGCTGATCGGGGTAAGCCTTTCCCTTTTCGATACATTCATCATCATGTACCTGGTGAAGCGGGGTATGCGGTCGATGGAGGCCATCATCATCGCGCTGATCAGTGTAATCGGCGTTTCATTCGCCATCGAGCTTTTCCTTTCGAAGCCATCGTTTGCAGAGATCTCCACCGGTTTCATCCCGTCGATACCCGACAGCCAGGCATTATATATTGCCATCGGAATCATCGGCGCCACGGTTATGCCCCACAATCTGTACCTGCATTCATCGCTGGTGCAGACCAGGAAATTTTCCAAGGATGACGCCGGGAAGAAGAAGTCGATCAAATATAATTTCATCGACACCGCCATCGCCCTGAACATCGCCCTGTTCGTGAATGCCGCCATCCTGATCCTGGCCGCATCTACCTTCCATAAGTCGGGGCATTTCGAAGTGGAAGATATTCAGAATGCCCACAGCATGCTTGCCCCCCTGCTGGGCACGTTTCTCGCTCCCCTCCTTTTTGGGATCGCCCTGGTGGCTTCCGGGCAAAGTTCTACCCTCACCGGCACTCTGTCGGGCCAGATCGTTATGGAAGGCTACCTGAATCTCAGGATCACTCCATGGCTGCGAAGATTGATCACCCGGCTCTTAGCCGTTATCCCGGCATTTATCGTTATATTGATTGCCGGGGAAAGCAAGTCGGGAGCCTTGCTGATCCTGAGCCAGGTGATCCTCAGCCTGCAGCTCGGTTTTGCCGTCATGCCGCTGCTGCACTGGGTATCATCCGAAAAGATCATGGGAAAATTCCGGATCGGGATCATTACCCAGATCGTTTCGTGGCTGATCATGACGGTTATCATTGTGTTGAATCTGAAAATGGTATTTGACTTCTTAGTCGGCTGGATAAATACTTCAGAAAATCCAGCCTGGATCGTATTAACCATCGTACCCCTGGCTGCGGGGGCATTCATGTTGCTGCTTTATACTATTTTTGAACCGTTCATTTCACGGTACCGTCCGCGTGAACTTGCAACACCCCACGGCATTGCCAGCCAACTGGTCATCACCTCTCCAAAACCTTTCATGAAAATCGGGCTGGGCCTCGACTTCTCGCCTTCGGACATCAAGGCCATCAACCAGGCGCTTTCTTTAGGGAACCCTGAAACAGAGTATTTCCTGATCCATATTGTCGAAACCGCCCAGGCGCGGATCATGCATGCCGAGGCCCAGGATGACGAAACGGCAAAGGACAGAAGCGCCCTGCAGAAATACGCCGACATTATCAGGGACAGCAATTACAAGGTTTCCACCCATGTCGACTTCGGCGACGTAGACGATACCCTGCCCATCGTTGCGAAAAAACTTGAACTCAACCTGCTGGTCCTTTCCTCCCACCGGAAGGGATTCTTCCACAGACTGTTTAAAGGGACCACGATCAACAAGGTGCAGATGAAGGTGGATATTCCGGTGTTTATTGTGAAGTAGCGCGTCAACCTTTACCTCAACCTTGGAGATCTTCGCCGGCCACGCGGGACTGCGATCTACAGGGTTTTGGGTGTGGGTGTGGGTGTGAGTGTGGGTGTGAATTGCCACAGGTCTGAGGTATTTTTTGCAATTCGAACATCGCACATCGGGTATCGAACATAAAATCCGATTGTGGCCTTAGGGGTGTTATGTGCGATTTTCGATGTGCGATGTGTGATGTGAGATATGGAATGAACGAGGCACCAACGAGAATATTTAAGCATACAGCAAGAGGGGGCGGAGCGTTTAGAAAATGTCCGGTGGACATTTTTAGCGACGAGCCAGCCTGCAGCGGGGGCAGCGACAGGAATTAGGAACTCTGGGATTAATAACATCTCGTTTCACACTATATGCTCGCTTTGACCGCCGTAGCTTTAGCGAAGGCTGGTCGCCTCAAACTGATAAATTGGGGTGTGAGTGTGAGTATGAGTGTGGGTGTGGGTGTGGAATTAATTGGGAACATTTCTAAATATACCCCCGAATAATCGACAGGATTCGTATATTTGATGTTCCATTCATGAGACGCCCCGAAGTCCATAAGATCCTGATCGCAGCATTCCTTCTGATTATTTTTGCTGCGCCGCTGGTAACCAGGAATTTACACAGCCATGGAAACCTGGCCTCTGTTAAGGAAGGATCTTTGTCACACAAATCCCTGGTCCAGCCTGTAAAACCCTGCCTGATCTGCAGCTTTGCGTCCGAAAATTCTATATCCAAAACATCAGAGAGATTTATTTTTATTCAGGATTCCGATGCAGTATGTATTAATCCCGATATTGAGGTTCCCGTCAAACCGCGGTTTGAATATTTCCTGCTGAGGGCCCCCCCTTATTACTCCTGATCGCTGCAATAAGGATTCATTTATTTTAATTGTCCCTTAACTTAATTCCCATGCTTTTCAAGGGGATCAGGAAATGTTAAACTCAATGATTAAATATGGAATATTGACCCTGACGCTGTTCCTGCCGGGTCTTCACACAATCCTTGCCCAGCCGAGGGGACAGGTTTCCGTAACGCTTTCCGGTAATATCATCGATAAAGATTTCGGAGGGCCGATTCCCGGAGCGTACGTTTATATTCCCGACCTGAAAACCGGGAGCGTGAGCGATGACCATGGGGATTACCAAATCAAGAACCTTCCGCCAACAAGGGTCCTGGTCCAGGTGAGCTTTATCGGTTATAAAGATATTATAACCTCCATCGACCTTTCGGCCGTTTCACAAAAAGACTTTGTAATGGAACAGGCGGCCATTGAAATGAATGAAGTGATCATCACGGGCTCATCAAAATCGCAGGAACTTAACAATACGCCAACCCCCATTACCATAGTCCCCAGGCTATCGCTATTGCAGGGCTCATCGACCAACATCATCGATGCCATTGCAACTTTACCGGGACTATCGCAGGTCACCACCGGACCGGGTATTTCCAAGCCCGTAATCCGTGGCCTGGGTTATAACCGGATTGTCGTGGTCCACGACGGCGTCCGACAGGAAGGACAGCAATGGGGCGATGAACATGGTATCGAGATCGACGAAGCCTCCGTAAACAAAGTCGAGATCCTGAAAGGTCCGGCAAGCCTGGCTTACGGGTCGGACGCCCTGGCAGGAGTGATCAACATGATCTCCTCGCCCACCCTTCCTGAAGGCAGCATTGCCGGAAACCTGGGGTTCAACTACCAATCCAATAACGGGCTTCTGGGATATTCCGCCGGTCTTGGGGGAAATTCGGGAGGATTCGTCTGGGATGCAAAATACGGCGGCAAGATTGCGCACGCATACAGAAACCGGTATGATGGGTTTGTTTACAATTCCGGGTACCGGGAAAATGCAGCCCGCATCCTCCTCGGCCTGAACAAACACTGGGGATATTCCCATCTTACCCTGGGACTTTATGAACTTACACCGGGGATCATCGAGGGCGAGCGTGACAGCCTGACCGGTAAATTCATTAAGACTGAAAATCCTGGCGATCCATTTTCCTGGAAGACCCTGGCCGATGAAACCGATTTTCTTTCGTATCGCCCCTCTGTACCCTTCCAGAAGGTCGGGCACTATAAGGCCGTGCTGAACAGCAATCTAATTATTGGCCAGGGTAACCTGAAAACCATTTTCTGTTTTCAACAAAACCGGCGCCAGGAATTTGCGGATGCCGCCAGCCCTGATGAATACGATCAGTTCTTTCTGATGAACTCCATGCACTACGATGTCCAATATAACTTTCCCCAGAAGAATTTCCTGGATGCGGCGATCGGGCTGAACGGGATGAAGCAGTCTTCTGTTAACCTGGGAACGGAATTTTTAATTCCGGAATACAACCTGTTCGACATCGGTGTATTCT
>DATDPY010000407.1:0-6746 GCA_035292565.1 Cyclobacteriaceae bacterium
TATTATCCAAATAACTGCCGAGATCATATCCCTATGGGATAAACTCCGAATCGATAAATGGTATTCATTACATTTTCATGATAATGTTTACTTTCGACATCCGATTTAATAATATTTAATGCTCTCAGTAATAATTCTTCTCCGAAGTTTTAAAAGAATACGAATTTAACCTGCACATACAAAACACCCTCACGAGGTTGGTATGAGGTATTGCTAAAAGTTGAACAGGTGATGTTCGATGTGCGATGTTCGCCCTGAAGCATATCATATTGCTTCAGGGGCGATGAA
Organism: Cyclobacteriaceae bacterium; assembly: GCA_035292565.1. Taxonomy (GTDB): domain Bacteria; phylum Bacteroidota; class Bacteroidia; order Cytophagales; family Cyclobacteriaceae; genus DATDPY01. The sequence continues at coordinate 289 of DATDPY010000407.1, forward strand.
CGATTTTGAAACGAGATCATCCTTCATCAATCCTCAATGACCTAGTGCCACTTAAAGAACCGCAGCCCAATCGTGAAAAAGAAAATCCCGATCAAGGCCAGGACAAATGATGGCCAGGCTGTAGTTGCGAAGCCGACGCCTTCAATAAAAATGCTTCGCATACCGTCGGCAAGAAGGGTAAGCGGAAATTTCTGAATATAGGGTATTGCCCATTCGGGGAAATTGTAGTAACTGAAAAACACACCGGAAAGGACCATCATGGGCAGGGTGACGGCATTGATCAGCCCATTACCGATCTCGGTCTTGCCGGTCCGGCACGAAACGGTTACGGCAATTCCCGCGAAAGCAAAATTCCCGGCCAGGAAAAGGACGAGGAGGGCAGGGACATTTCCCTGGATGGTGATATCGAAAACCAACCAGGCGAATAACAGCAGAAGGGAAGCCTCCACGAAATTCATGATCATCCGCACGGTTATCAGCGAGATCAGGAAATTGGATTTGCGCATGGGCGTGGCCACCATCCTGCGCAGAAGCTTTTTAGATCTTTTTTCGATCATCGAATAGCTGATACCCCAGAGGCAGGCCGCCATTATATTCATGGCGATTAATCCGGGAATAAAGAAATCAATATAACGTGTTCCAATGAGCGTGAGAGGTGTGATCTCCTCTTTATGTCCTCTGGAACTTTTCCCGTTCCGGTCGAGGAGGGCGGTTAGTTTCAGGAAAGTAAGCTGCGCATCGGGATTCAGCGGATCGAAATGGTAAACAACATGGCCATCATCTACCTCGAGGATCATGGCAAGTGTGCCGCGCTTGAGCTGTACGATGGCGTCATCCCAGTTTTTTTGCTGGAAGATGAGGGTGGTATTGCCCAGCTTTTCATCGGGGATCAGCACCCGGTATGATCCGGGAGCCTGACCGGCGGTATCGGCGTGCTGTTGTAAAAACCGTGTCACGATATTTAGGCTGTCGTGGTCCCGAACATCCAGGTGGGTGTTCACCACCGCCACTTTGCGGGTGATGTCGGTCTTTTTGGAGAATGCAATGCCGAGACCAAGCGACATCAGGATGGGAAAGATTATACCCCAGAACAGGATGCCCGGTTCCCGGAGGATCTCCCGGAAATGCGCCCCGATCAGGTTCAGGAGCTGACTATTACGGAGCCGATTATTCATCCAGCCGCCTCCCCGTTAAAGATGTAAAAATATCGTCGAGGGTTTTTCGCCTGAACTCCAGGTTTTTCAGGGGAAGGTTTTTCTTTTTCAGGTATTCCAGAAACTGAGGGAGCTCAGATTCGACATTGCTGAGGGCCATATTGCCTTTTTCGGAATTTACGTCCCAGGATATCGGGAAGGGGGAATCTCCGAACCCGGGATCATGATGGCGGAAATTTCCGTCGAGGGAAAACTCGGCAATCTTTTCCTGGTTAGTTTCTTCGAGGAGCTGTTTTCTGGCCCCTTCCCGGAGGATGACACCGTGGTCGATGATAATCACATAATCGCAAAGCTGTTCTGCCTCTTCCATATAATGAGTAGTCAGAATCAGGGAGGTACCCGATTGTTCCCGAAGCTTGCCGAGGATGGCCCAAATCTCCCTCCTTGCATTGGGATCGAGACCGGTAGTGGGTTCATCGAGCAGGAGGATCCGGGGTTCATTCAGCAGGGCTATCCCCAGGGCCAGCCGCTGACGCTGACCGCCGGAAAGGTGTACGACAAAGCTTTTTCTCTTTTCTTCGAGGCCGGTGAGGTGAAGGATCCGTTCCGATCTTTCGGGGCCAAGATCGTAAAAGCTGCCAAACAGGTTCAGGGTTTCCCAGACCGTAAGCTTATCGATGAAATAAGTTTCCTGCAGCGACAGACCGATGACCCGGCGGAGCTCGTCTTCGTTGCCGTTCCACCCTTTCCCGAAAATAAGGATCTCACCGCGGTCGGGTTTTTGGATCCCTTCAATCATCTCCACCAGGGTGGTCTTCCCGGCGCCGTTGGGGCCGAGCAGCGCCACGAACTGCCCGGGAAAAATTTTCAGGCTAATGCCCCGTACTGCCTTTACGGCCTTGAAAGATTTATAAACATCCTTCACTTCAATAACCGGAGTCTTGCTGAAAATTGTGTGGCTCAATGGGCTGTTTGGGATAGAATGGCAAAAATAACCGGATTCAGGAAGAAATTGAGAGATTTTTGACCGGATTTGTCACATAAAGCACACCAATGCCCAGAACAACAGATATTATGCCTGTTGCCCACCAAAGGACTTCGAAGCCCCAGTGACTGATCACCTGTGCCCCAAGGAATGGCGATAGCACGAAGCCTGCAGAGAAAGCAATGGTATACAATCCCATATACGCCCCGCGGTTATGTTCATCGGACTGCTGGACGGTGAAGGTGGCCATGAAAGGCATCAGCAAAATTTCAGCGAAGCTTAAAATGATCATCGACAGGAACAGGATCAGGTGTCCGTGAAAAAGATTCAGCATGACGAATGATAAGCCCATCAGGAGCATCCCGGGGAATAATAACTCGTGGATGCGATATTTCCTGTTCAGAATATATACCATCACCATTTCGAGGCTAAAGACAACGATCCCGTTCAGGGCAAGCAGGATCCCGATCTTGCTTTCAGGAAGATCATAAACCTGCCTGTAATACAGGGGGAGGGTCATGAAGAGCTGAAAGAATAAAATGGCGAAAATGCTGACCAGGGCTATGAAGGCCATGAATCTCCTGTTTTTAAATACTACGCCATACCCGATTTTTTTCCCCCTGTGTTTGTCACGTTCAGGGTTTCCTTTCATGTTCCTGAAATAAAAAAAGAAAAACAATCCTGCCATGATGCAGGTAGTTCCATCGGCAATGAACAGCCATCGGTAGGAAAGCGCCGCAAGAATCCCTCCCAATGCCGGCCCGACTGAAAAGCCGAGGTTGATCGCCATTCTGTTCAGCGAAAATGCCCGGGCCACGTTTTCAGGCTTTGCATACCCCGCTACTGAGCTGGCGTTGGCTGGCCTGAGGCTTTCCGAAACGATGCTTAACAATAATATCCCGGTCAGCAGTAAATAAAATTCCGACACAGAGGAAAGAAGGATGAAGAGGATACCGCCGCCGATGAGGCTTATCGTTTGGACCATGAAATGCCCATACTTATCGGTCATGGATCCTCCCACAACCGCGCCGATCATTGAACCGATACCGAAGCAGCTTAGGATGATCCCGGCCTGGTTTACGGAAAATCCCAGGGAATCGGTGAGATAAACGCTCAGGAAAGGTACCACCATGGTCCCGCTGCGGTTGATCAGCATAACCAGCGATAACATCCAGGCGGGTTTTGATAAGCCGCCGAATGCCTCCCTGTATAAATCGAAGATCCTTTTCAACAAAATTTTTGAGGCGTCAAATATAATCCTTCAGTTGATAATCTTGAATTTATTGAGAGGATTCGTCGGGGGATGGTTAATTAAGTTTATTAAGTTAATTAAGATGAGTAAGTTGTATTATGGATTCTTGATTTTATGATTTTACGATAAAAAAATAAAATGACGCAATCCCCGGACCAGCTTCTGAGGGGAATGGCCAGAGCGTGATCCCAGCCAACATTGCTTTATGGCTGGCAGGCGGGGTCCCCCATCGGCGAGTAAAATCTCTAACTTGATAAATAGTCAAGGAAGTTAATTGAGCATAAACATTTCACCCCTTCGGGGTTCCGGTATTACGCCTTAATTTAACTACCAATATATCATCCCTTCGGGGTTAATCGCTCTTAGTGAATTTATAGATCCCCATGCAATTTAATTCAGATTGTCTGCCGGATTATCATTTAATGTGCATGTTCGATGTGCGATGTTCGATGTGCGATGTGCGATGTTCGATGTTCGATGTGCGATGTTCGATGTGCGATGTGCGATGTTCGATTTGAAATCCATAAGCCGGGAATACACAACCCCGTTTAATTCCCTCTTTGGGATGGGATTATTCTTTTTAGAAGATTTCGTTTCAGGGGGATTTGATCCTGCGTCGCCAGTTATTATTACATCTCAATGTATCGTATAAAATCCGAAACATAGGCGTCGATATCTTTCATGGCCACTTTCAACACCCGCTTTTTGTCGATATGGATCATGGGTTTCAGCTGCATCGGGTGTATTTTTTCCAGGGAAGCCTTGCTCAGGATAGCAGCCCCAAAGGCGGTGGCTTCATTCAGGGAAGTAATGCATACATCCGAAGCAGGATAAAAAGCAGTGAGCAGTTTTGCATAAGCATCATTGTTGCTGAATCCGCCTTCGATAAATAACGGCAATCCGTCGGTCATATCAGCCCTTTCCAGGGAGATCTTTGTCTGGATTACCAGGGATATAACCAAAACAGCCCAGGCCGTTTCATAATCATAAAAAAATCCGGGGACCTCTTTGCCTGCGATCACGTCGTCATAAAGATAGATCCTTCCTTTCTCAATGACCCTCGGGCTGGAATCAGGGAACTGGCCCGTACCTTTCGCGACGCTCGGCAGGATAAACAGTTCCCGTTTTCGAATGATCTCGCTGAATCGCTCATAATCGAAGGAAGGCTGACGATCATTCCCGGTGAGCTTTTTCAGGATCCCTGTATAGGATTCATACTCAAGCCCGCCCATGAAAATTGACGTCTTCACGGGTTTTGAAAAAGCATTCAGATTATAAAAGACCACCTTCCCCAGCTCATCTTCTCTGAACTCCACTTTTTCCTTTTCATGCATCATGACGCACCAGGTGCCGGTGCTGTTCAGGACAAAATCCTCGTCCATGGTGATCAGGTAGGGCAGGAGGGAGGCATTGGAATCATGGATGCCGAAGGTAACCGTCGCCCCGACAGGAAGGCCTGTTTCTTTAATAATCGGAGCGCTGATACAGCCCAGGATATCCCATGGCTTTCCAAGTTTCGCAGGGAGATAGGGAATGATGCCCATGCTGTCGGCAACCCAAGACCAGCTATTCTTATGAAAATCCCAAAGATAAGTATGACAGCCGGTATAGGTTGGCTCAGCCCCGACATTGCCGGTAAGCAGATACCCGAAATATTGGGGGAAGTTGAGAATATGTTTCGTACGATTGAATTCCCGTCCAAATTTTTTCATAGCAAACCAGATCCCCTTCCCGGAATTGATCAGCAAATTGAAATCAGGGGTACAGGTTTGTTTCTGCAAAGTTTTCCTGTCGCTGAATTCCCTGTAAAATGCTTTATGAAAATCGTCTCCCGGGTCAGTGGTGTAGGATATTTCCGGCACAGATGGCTTGCCATCCGCACCTATGCAGACGAAGGTAGCCCCATGGGTCGATATGGATATCGACATGATATTTGTAAACGTCCGGGTGAATTTTCGAAGGGATTTTATGAACCATTTTTCGATTTCAGGCAGGTTGTCAAATTTGATCCCGTTCTCTTCATATTCACCGATGACTGTCTTTTCCTCCGCAAGCATCCTGAGATCCTGGTCGAAGACCACGAGTTTTTTGTTCGTCTTGCCGAGATCGAGAACCGCAATCTGATATTCTTTCATAAGTTTTAAAAACAATCCCGTGAAAAAGATCATTGAAATGACCCCGGCCCGGGACTGGTTATTCAATCATTTTAAAAATGAACAAATGTCAGATGATCTTGTTTTTCATCTCTTTATATTCGTCGAGATAACTTACAGCCTGGTTAAATACGTTATCTCCGGTGAAGCCGAATTTTTCATCGAGAACTTTGGCAGGAGCTGAATAACCGAAATGATCAAGGCCGAAAACCTTTCCAAGAGGACCAACAATTCCCTGGAGGGTAACAGGCAACCCCGCAGTCAATCCGAATGTAGGAATAGACCAGGGGAGGATTTCTTCCTGGTATTTTTTATCCTGCCGGCGGAATAAACCTTCGGATGGTACGGAAACTACCCTGACCTTTAATTTTTTTTGCTCCCTGAGCTTAGCGGCCCCGGCCAGGAGCGTTGCGACCTCGGAGCCATTTCCGGCCAGGATGATATCGGGTTTTCCTCCATCATCCGAAACGACATAGGCGCCTTTCGCGGATTTCAACGCATCGTCGTAACGTGTTGAACCCGGAAGGGCAGGTATCGCGGGAATATTTTGTCTTGACAGAAGCAAAGCTGTCGGGCATTCATGGTTCTCAAGGGCTAATTTCCAGCAGACGGAAGTTTCATAGGCATCGGCCGGTCTTAGCACCAGAACACTGTTCTTCCCTGCATGATTTTTAAGTTTTTCCAGGAGCCTGATCTGGGCTTCTTGTTCGATCGGCTGATGCGTTGGGCCATCTTCCCCGACGCGGAATGCATCATGTGTCCATACATATTTAACCGGGAGTTTCATGATGGCAGCCAGTCGGACAGAGGGTTTCATATAATCCGAGAAAACGAAGAACGTTCCGCAAACCGGTATCACGCCGCCATGCAGGGCCATTCCATTGGCCACGGCAGCCATGGTTAGTTCGGCAACG
>DATDPY010000408.1:0-7119 GCA_035292565.1 Cyclobacteriaceae bacterium
GGATAATGGTAAGAAATGCGGGGAAGCCGTTTAAAAAATCAGTGAAATCGATTTTGGCAATGGTCTTGAACATATATACGCCTACAATGATAAGGGCAGGGGCTGTAGCATAGCCCGGAACGATTTTAATCATCGGCGCAAGAAACGGGGAGAGGAGAAATAATCCGGCTGTGACCACAGAAGCGAGCCCGGTCCTGGCTCCTGAAGATATTCCCGAAGCCGACTCTATATATGCCGTAACCGTACTAGTTCCCAACACCGCACCCGTCATGGTAGCCAGGGCATCTGACCCGAGCATTTTCCCAATATTTTTTATCTTTCCGTCAGGTTCCACCAGGCCGGCCTCGTATGCGCATGCAATTAACGTCCCGATGGAATCAAAAAGCGCGATATACAGAAAGGAGAAAATAGCCCCGATAAAGCTGATTTGAAGGGCGCCCGGGATATCCAATTTAAATGTTATAGGGGCCGGAGACGGCGGGGATGAAAAAATTTCCGCCGGTGGTGAAATATAGTTGAACAGGAGCGCTATAATGACTGATAGCACAATGCCTGAAAGAATACTCCCGGGAATTTTTTTTATTTCAAGCAAGGCAGTAAGTATAAGTCCGGCGAATCCAATCAATACTGTTGGCGTTAATGAGCCAAGGGCGAGAAAAGTTGACTCATTGGATATGATCAGGCCTAGGTTTTTCAGTCCGACAAAGGTGATAAGCAGGCCTATGCCAGCGGGTACCGCAAGGCGAAGGGAAAGTGGTACCGAGTTGACCAGCTTTTCCCGAATCCCGATAATCGTTAAGGCGACAAACAAAACTCCCGAAATGAAAACGATTCCCAATGCCGTTTTCCAATCAATCCCCATTCCAAGCACAATGGTATAAGTGAAATAGCTGTTAAGACCCAGACCCGGGGCCATGGCAAAGGGCACCTTCACCCATAGCCCGAACAATAACGTTCCGAAGAAAGAAGCGAGACAGGTTATGGTGATCAGGGCGCCTTTATCCATTCCGGTTTCGGATAGCATATTGGGGTGAAGAAAAATGATATAAGACATAGTAAGGAAAGTGGTAACGCCTCCGATAATTTCGCGCCGGATTGTGCTTCCGCGCCCGGAAATATCAAAAAATCGATTGATCATCGGTGAATTATGTTCAGGCCAGTTTTATATCGTAAATTACCAATAATTTCATTTACAAGAATATTTTATGAGCTGTAGTATTCTTTGAACTTGAGTGTTTATTAATTTCACCCCGGAAACAAGATACGCTGATGCAAAAGAGAACCAAGATCATTGCCACCCTTTCGGATAAAAACTGCATTCCCGAATTCATCACCAAAATGGTAATAGAAGGAATGAATGTAATCCGGTTGAACACGGCCCATATGGACAGGAAAACAGCAGAGAACATGGTCCGGAACATCCGGAAAGCGTCAGATATGATTGCAATACTGATCGATACCAAGGGTCCGGAGATCCGTACTACGGCGGCGACTGAAAGAATCCCCGTTACTTTCGGAGATAAGCTGATTTTTAAAGGAGACCCAAAGGGTATTACAACCCGGGAATGTATTTATGTAAATTACCCGGATTTTGTTAAGGATATTCCTGTCGGCAGCCGGATCATGATTGATGACGGCAATGTAGAACTGATCGTTTTGGAAAAGGATACCGAGAAGTTGTTATGCGAAGTAAAGAACGTGGGATATATCGATGGGCGGAAGAGCATAAATATCCCTTCCGTGCATGTAAAGCTTCCTTCTTTAAGTGAAAAGGATAAAGATTTTATCAATTTTGCCATTGACCAGGATATTGAATTTATAGCACATTCTTTTGTCAGGAATAAGGAGGATGTTCTGGCCGTCCAGGAAATACTCGATACCAGAGAGAGTCGGATCAAGATCATTGCCAAAATTGAAAACCAGGCTGGTGTCGATAATATCGATGAGATCCTGGATCATGCCTATGGCGTGATGGTAGCCCGGGGAGATCTGGCGGTGGAAATTCCACAGGAGAGGATCCCTGTGATCCAAAAAATAATTGTTGAAAAGTGTATTGCCAGGAGGAAGCCTGTTATCATTGCAACACAGATGCTTCATTCCATGATCGAACATCCAAGGCCTACAAGGGCAGAAATCTCCGACGTTGCCAACGCCGTGTTCGATGGAACGGATGCAATCATGCTCAGCGGGGAAACTGCGTATGGGAAATACCCGCTTGAGGCTGTCAGGACAATGACCCAGATTGCCAACGAAGTCGAAAATATCAAGAAACCGATCATGGAAACCGCATTATTCCAGCTCAAGCATGATGTTACGGCTTTCCTTGCTCACACGGCGGTGAAAGCATCCATGGATCTTGGAACCATGGCGATCATTTGCGATACCCAGGATGGCGGCTCAGTCAGGGCATTGGCAGCATACCGCGGCAAAAACTTTATCATGGCGCAAAGTTATGACCGCCGGACCATGCGCGAGCTCGCACTTTCCTACGGGGTAAAAGTGAATTATATGGAAATGAGCGAGGAATATTACGAATTTGTATACCCCGCATTGCAAACCCTGCACCAGACATTGAGTATCAAGCCCAATGACCGGTTGGTGGTTGTAGCAGGAAATCATGGATGGGAGCCGGGTATGTCGAACCTCGAAATAAATACCATGGAAGGTTTTTTAAAAAAAATCGGGAAAAAAATCTGAATAAAAATGAAGGCAAGACCCTACATTCTCACAGAGATCAACTGGAAATTTGTGAAGGAAGTCAAATATGAATTGGCCGTTCTTCCCTGGGGCGCAACCGAAGCCCACAATTACCACATGCCTTACGGGACTGATAATATTCAGTGCGATTACATTGCGGCAGAGGCAGCCGCAAAAGCCTGGGAGCTGGGAGCCAGGGTGATTGTGCTCCCTACCGTTCCATTCGGTGTGAATACTCAACAGGTTGATATTCCGCTGACGATGAACCTGAACCCTTCAACCCAGCTCAAAATTCTGGACGATATAATTTCCGCCCTTAATTTACAGGGCATCCGGCGGGTCCTAATCCTGAACGGCCATGGCGGGAATGACTTTAAGCAGATGATCCGGGAAATAAAAATGAAGTTCCCGCATCTATTTATCGGGCTGATTAACTGGTACCTGGTCGAAAAGGATTGGTCGAGGTATTTCACAGATACCGGCGACCATGCAGGTGAGATGGAAACCAGCATTATGATGAATATCGTTCCTGAATTGCTGCTGCCGCTTGACCAGGCAGGGGATGGGAAGGCCAAAAAATTAAAATTTTCGGGGCGTGATGAGGGTTGGCTCTGGGCCCCCCGTGAATGGACGAAGGTATCACAGGATACGGGCATAGGCAATCCCAGGCAAGCTACGAAAGAGAAAGGAAAGCTTTACCTGGAAAAGGTAATTGAAAAAATTTCAGCTGTGCTGGTTGAAATCAGCAAGTCCGATCCGAAGGATATATATAATTAAATATTCGTTAGAAACCGTTACTGTGCATGAAACCGGAAACTGTATTCGATGTATTCGGGCTCGGCGCGGTATCAATAGATTTCCTGGGAATGATCGGGAGTTGGCCTGAACAGGGAGTCAAGGTAAGGCTGAATGACCTGAAAATTACCGGGGGTGGTCTTGTTGCCACTGCCCTGACAACCGTAGCGAGGCTGGGAGGGAAGGCAGCGATAGCCGCCAACCTTGGCACATCTTTTTTTGCAGAACAATCAATGGGTGCCCTGCACGATGAAGGCATTGATACCAATAATGTGATCAGAGATCATGGGGATCCTGTTGTTTCATTCATTTTGACAGATGGAAATTCAGGCGAACGTAATATTTTCTTTTCACGAAACAATGTATCCTATCCGTCTCCTGAAGAATTTCCCGATAAAATGTGGTATGAAAAATGTAGGGTCCTGCTGATTGATCATGGAACAGGCAATGCAGGAGTAAAAACAGCCAGGATGGCAAGGGAAAAAGGGATACCGGTTATCATTGATGCGGAAAGAGCAGAACCTGAAATCAGTCAGCTTCTTGACCTGTCGGATCATATTATTGTCGGGAAACGGTTTGCAGCACTTTATACAGACAAGGAAGATGAACGGGATATGATCCGTTCACTGCAAACCAGGGATGGCCAGGTCGTCATTATTACTCTGGGTGACAGGGGCCTGATTGGCTGTGATAACGGGAGCTATTTTACCATGAGCGCCATACCGGTAAGCGTCGTGGATACTACTGGCTGCGGTGATGCATTCCACGGAGCTTACGCGCTGGGAATTTCGAGGAATTGGAATATACGAAAGAGTTCGCTGTTCGCATCGGGCGCTGCTGCTATGAAGGCCATGAAACCGGGAGGAAGGGATGGCCTTCCTCACCACGAGGAACTGATGAAATTCATGGAACAGGCTGGTTTTGATCTCAGAAATTCATAATATTTACTGAAGGTTACCTGCTTTAAATGCGAAAAATCCCGATTCTCATTATTTTTTTCCTGGTCGTTGGCGACTTGTGTGCACAGGATTCGCTGGTCCAAAAACAGAAGGAAGTGAAGGTTAAAAAGGGTTGGACTTTCGGGGCATTGCCGACAATCTCGTTCGACAGCGATCTCGGATTCCAATATGGCGGGCTCGTGAATTTTTATCATTACGGGGACGGGTCGATATATCCCCGGTACAGGCAATCCATATATATTGAAATATCGCGGACTACAAAAGGAAGCGGCATCAACAGGTTTTACTATGATTCAGAGTACCTGATTCCCAAAGTCAGACTGACCGCGGATGTAAGTTATCTGACTGAACAAGCCATGCAATTTTTCGGCTTTAACGGGGCGGAGTCAGTATATAACAGTGAATGGGAAGATGACAGCCAGGATTCTTCCATTTATAAATCAAGGATGTTTTACAGACACGACAGGAAGATCTTCAGGATCATGCCGACTTTCCAGGGCAACCTGCTGAAAGGTAATGTTCACTGGAAGTGGATTACGGGATTTGCCATGTATAACAATAAAATCGACACGGTAGATGTTGAACGTCTTAATAAGGGAAAGAATGCCCAAAATAAATTACCCTATATTGAAGATCTTTATGAAAAATACATCCGGTGGAATCTGATCAGCCCTGAGGAAAAGAACGGCAACCTCATCACCTATATCAAGGGCGGCATTGCGTACGACAGCCGCGATAACGAAGCTAATCCCTTTAAAGGTTTATGGACCGAAGCCGTATTATCGGTAGCTCCCGCATTTCTTGGAGACTGGAAGCAAACCTATACAAAACTCACGTTAATCCATCGCCAGTATTTTACAATCAGGCCTGAAGTGTTATCATTCGCTTACAGGGTAGCCTATCAGGGGACATTGTCAGGCGAGGTCCCGTTCCATATGCAGCCGCATATTGTTCCAACGGTACTCACTTCAGCGACAAGCCAGGGGTTGGGGGGATCCAGAACATTAAGGGGGATCCAGCGGAACAGGGTTATTGGGGATGGCATCATTTTTGGAAATTTCGAATTGCGGTGGAAGTTTTTAAGGACGATTGTTTTTAACCAGAATCTTTACCTTGGGACTAATATATTCTTTGATGCAGGAATGGTCGTGGATAAAATCGACAGGGATTTTGATAACATACTTTTTAAGCTTCCGGAAACGGCTGGCGATTATTTCAGTGATCAGAAAGAGAAATTGCATTCCAGCGCCGGACTTGGTCTAAAGGTAGCCCTAAATGAGAATTTTATACTTTCTTGCGACTACGGCAGAGCCTTCGATCCGAATGACGGTAAAAGCGGGCTTTACATCGCTTTGAATTACCTTTATTAATTACACCCTATTCTGTAAGAATTGGTTCTTCCTTAGTTTTCGGTGGCATGGTGCCGAATACCCAATCCCATAATCTGGTTGTTACCCCGAATGCCCTGTAGGGATTGGAATAATGGTGCCCCTTGTGGTGAGTCCATAATCTCTGCCAGGGTTTATATTTTGGGCTTTTGATAAGGTGCTGGTAATAATGCAGGGTAATGTACAGAAGATAGCCGGCAAGAAAACCCGGAAAAAATGCCACGGCAAATTTCCTTATGACCAGGTAGAAGACGGAGAAAAAGAAAGTTGCCAGTATAAGCCCGGGCAGGGGAGGCATGGCAAGCCTGTCCGAATCCTTGGGATGCTGGTGATGAATAGTGTGCATCGTAAATTGAAGCTTTATAAATGCGTCGTTATTAGTTTCAGTGTGGTATACGAAACGGTGGATTACATATTCCATAAAAGTCCAGGTAAACATCCCGCTGAAAAAAAGAAATGCTGTGATTGAATTAGAAATTCCCACACGAACAATCGAAATGTAGATAAACAGGATGACTAAACTTAGCCACATCAATTGAGGCACCCAGATTGGTGCACGGGTAAGTTTCTCCATCAGCGGACTCTTGTATAAAATGCCCTTAATTTCTTTTGTGGGCTTCAGATGGGTGGGCATTCTGATCTCGCCTCTTTTGAAAGCCAGATATTCTTCTACGTTTCTCTTCATGTCAGTGTACGGCAAATATTTTATGCATTTTTGGTCATCTGCGGGTCATTCCTGTCTGTTATGGAAGGGCGAACTCCGGGATAAATGAACAGCCTGCAAGATAAATAATCCAGGGAACGCCTAACATGACAATTGTCATCTTATTCAAGTAGTTCTTTAAGGAAAATTTTGAAACCGAACTGCGTCATCGGTTTCAGACGCCCAGCTTAATCCCAAAGAAAATTTCGAGAATGGTAATTACAAATATTACCGCAAGAAGGACCGGGGCGATGTATTTCAAAGTAAAATGAAGATATAGGGCCATCGGTGATCTCAGGAATTTTTCATTTCCTCTCGACATTTCCCTGAGAAGGCGCCGGCTTTTCCATACATAGGCTGCAAATAATGAGATCAGGAAACCATTCAGCGGCAGGAGGGTGTTGTTCGAAACATCCCCAATGAAGGTCATGAAATCTGTAGATACGTCAGCGCCCAGGTAGGTGATGAATTTTGTAAAGAAGGCCGAATAGCCGTTGGCCAGCATGGAGGGAATGCCAAGGACCATGACGATCCCGGCTGAAAGCCAGGCTGCAGACTTGCGGTTCATATGTTTCTG
>DATDPY010000409.1:0-15120 GCA_035292565.1 Cyclobacteriaceae bacterium
ACTCCAAAAAGACTGCTGAATGCACGGATGGCAAAAACCGATGATTCTTTTCCATCATAGGTGAATATAATATTTTTCACCGACCGGGCGCCTTCCGGGATGATGAGCACAGGACATCGGCTGCCCTTTAGTACATGGTAAAGAAGGGACGTATCAGGCCTGTTGTTAATGTGATCGAAGAAGATCTGGTAACTCAGGATAAGCAGATCTGAATAGGTTGTATGCTTTACAAGTTCCGTGGCCGTTACCTTGAAATCATTGTGAATATGGTACCTGATACCGGCGGCATGCGCCTCCTTTTCAAAATTTGAGATCACCTCGGTTTTCTTCTGGTCCTCATCCGTAAGCAGCCCGTAATCAGCCGGCACCTGATCGGCCATGGCGGGTTCTTTGAAGTATGTGGTCAGCGTTGTGCTATAGGAAAGGTCCTTAACAACCAATGCTTCAAAAAGATGATCCCTGCAGTCGGTAATGAGATCTTTGCATATGCTGGCAAGGTCTCTTACCAGGCTTGTTTTTTGATCGAGTGCTATGAGGATCTTTGACATTTTTTTCTTAATTCTTAATTCTGCATGTCCAAACGGGCCGTCTCGCATGATTCACTACGTCTTCGGCGATGCTCCCGCTCAGCAAATGCATCAGGCCGGTCCTCCCGTGGGTAGCCAGCGAGATCATATCCGCATCGATATCTTCTGCGAAATGAATAATGCCGTCTTCTTCAAGGTAATCGTTGTACAGGTTCGTTGTATATTTCCTTATCCCGTATTTCTCGACAAACTCTTTCATTTCCCTGGTCATCACCTGGTTCGACTGGAAATTGTTCGGGGTATTAACCTTTACGAGGTGCAGGGTTGCATCCAGTATTTGTTGCATTTTTAAAAGTTCTTCCACGATATGGTCCTGCTTTTCCTCAAAATTTGATGCAAAGATCATATGCTTTATTTTGTTCAGTTCGCATTTTTGTTTTATGGTAATCACCGGGCACTGCGACAATCTCACCACTTTTTCCGCAGTTGATCCGATCAGCACATCTTCAAGGCCGCTTATTCCCCTGGTGCCCATGACCACCAGGTTGATATCTTCAGCAGTAATTTTTTCCGATATGCAGAAATATGGATTCCCAATCTCAACCTTGGGTGTAATATTCATGCCTGTACCGCCTGCGGTCCTGATGGAATCCGCCAGTTCGTCCTTTGCTTTATCGAGAAGACTGTTCACGAATGTTTCATCGAGATGATCAGCAGGAGGTTCGGTCCCGCCGATTATATTAAGCCCACCCATCCAGACGGTTGACAATCCAGGGTAATCCAGCACATTCAGAAGAATGATAGCCGCTTCACTGCGTCGTGCGATCTGGATGGCGAAATCCAAAGCATTTTTTGCCTGTTCAGAAAAGTCCGTCGGAACGAGGATTTTCTTCATCAGAATTAATTTAAAAAGACAACCCGCGGATTGTCTTAAATATCAAAGAAAATAAATTCCTTGTAAATACCGAATGATGGCCATCATTGGGAAAACTGACAAATGTCATAATTGGGGATTTTAATAAAACTGCCCTGAAATTGCTCAGGCGTAAAAGTCAGCTTCCTTCAAAAGACCCTGGGGATTCAGGACCTTGATCTTCTTACCTTGCAGGGATATCAATTCCTGGTTCTTGAATTCGGAGAGGAGGCGTATTACGGTTTCGGTGGCAGTCCCGATAATATTGGCAAGATCTTCCCTTGAAAGAGCTATATCGATTAGAACGCTTTTTTCTTCGCCTTCCATCCCGTAGGTCTCCTTTAGCATAAGAAGGGTTGCTGCAAGTCTTTCCCGGACTGATTTCTGTGCGATCGTAACGAGCCGTTGCTCCATAACGCCAAGATCGTCGCTCAGCTTTTTCAGCATTTTTTTAAAAAAGTGTGGATTGGAGTTCAGAATCTTCAGGAAATCCGCTTTCGGGATATAACAAATCGCCGCTTCCTCAATCACGGTGGCCGATGCTGAATAGAATTCTTCTGAAATGAGTGCACGGTATCCGATAAAGTCTCCCGGTTTTACAAGATGCAGAATCTGCTCTTTTCCGTCGGAGGTGATTTTGTAAACTTTCACCTTCCCGGAATTAATGCAAAACAACCCCATCGGGCGGGTGCCTTCATAATAAAGTGTCTGGCCCTTTTTATAAAGGATGCATGATTTATGCATACTTATGGTTTCGAGTTCCTCCGGGCTGAGATCGGAGAACATCGAGTCACGCCTCCCTGCACAGAATGCGCAATGCACTTTAATATTTTTCTTAGCAGCCAATTCCTTTTTTCACAATATTATAAAGAAAGTCTATCGTTCCCAACCATGGGAATGGGAATAAGCATATATTTAATATTTTCCCGGCATCCCACAATCTCATTTCTGCATTATTTTAGTGTAAATCAATCCCGATAATCCCCCCAATCCTCTTAATTCCGCTGATTTCACTAATCCCTGTAATCCTGCTCAGAATTTCCGTATCCTCAGCTCGCAATCTGTTAAATCCTTCAATAATCGGGTAAGCTTATCGGTATCTGCCGCGCTCCCGTAATGATAGGGATACAATATTTTTGGATTGAACATTTTAACTCCTTCGGCTACCATTTCAGGCGTCATGGTATAGGGAAGATTCATGGGAAGGAAGGCGATGTCTATTTTTCCAAGGTCCTTCATTTCAGGAAAATTTTCAGTGTCACCGGCGATATAAACTCTTTTTCCGCCAAAGATCAGCACATACCCGTTGCAGACTCCCTTTTCATGGAATGGTTTTCCTTCGTTGTTTTTATTCACCAGGTTATATGCAGGTACAGCTTCGATACTAATCCCCCGGGCAACTTTGCTTTCCCCGTTTTTCATAACGGTCCCTGTGCCGAGCTGGTCCCTGCACGCCTGGGTTAAAAAAATTTCCGTATTTTCCTTTTTTGTCTTATCGATGGCTGACTTGTCGAGGTGGTCGCCGTGATGGTGGGTAACGAGGATAATATCCGCCTTCGGGAGCTGATCATAGTCACCGACCCGGCTCCAGGGATCGACGTGGATGACAAGTTTGTTGTATTCGAACATCAGTGTGCCATGTCCGATGAAGGTAATTTTCAGTTCCCCTGAGGAGGTGGGGAATACATCCGATTCATGCTTCGTCTGGGCAGAGGCTGTCAGCATCGATGCACCCAATCCAAATAGTACTGTTAAAAATGCTTTCATCTTTTTAATTACGTCTGATTCTGATCATTAATTTACAAAAAGTATTCCGGGTTATATTCTTACAATCATCAGGCCGATCCCGAACGTGATGACAAATACAAGAGTGGTCATGGCCATTTTTTTCAGGCATGCGTCCAGCTTATCGCTTCCGGCTTTGGCAGCTACATCGATTCCGTTTAAGATAAGAAGGGGAGTTGCCAGCAGGAACAGGAATTGCATAATCCCGCGAAAATTCAATACAGTGAAAATGATGGCTGTTGACCATCCTCCCGCCAGAAGGAACCAATGATAAAAAACAGCCTTCCGCAAGCCTATCCTTACCGGTATGGATCGTTTGCCGGATAGTCTGTCGGATTCTATGTCCCTGATATTATTGATATTAAGGACGGCGGTTGCGAAAAAACCCGTACCCAAAGCCGGAAGCAAGCTGTCGGCTGCCATTTGACCCGTATGGAGGAAATAGGTTCCGGCAACGCCGGTAATACCGAAAAAGAGCACGACAAACAGGTCGCCGAGTCCTGCGTATCCATAGGGTTTTTTGCCCATTGTATATCCAATGGCCGACAGGATTGCCAGGATTCCGGCAGCCAGGAAGATGAAAAATAGAAATTTTGTGGTGTTCAGGAGATTATAAATTAACAGCATACCGGAAGCGAATGAGGCCACGGCGAAAATAATTATTGCGGTTTTCATTTCTCCCGGGCTGATGGTGCCGCTGGAAACTGCCCGGCTGGGTCCTGACCGATGTGATCCATCGGCCCCATGAATATAGTCTCCATAATCGTTGGCCAGGTTGGAAAGAATCTGCAGGAATATGGTAGTGAGTCCGCTGAATAAAAGGATCCTGAAGCTGAATGCCCCGTCGAAGGCAGCCAGGAATGAGCCCATGGCAATGCTTGATAAGGCCAGCGGTAAGGTGCGCAGGCGGATCGCTTTTATCCAGGCCTGAATCTTCATCAATAGAGATATAACCTGGTTATGACGGAGACTTACCCGTTGATCTTCGCAAGGACTTCTTCGGAGAGCGGTTTTACTTTCGACGGAAAATAAGCTACCAGTTTACCTTTCTCGTCGATCAGGTACTTGCTGAAATTCCAGTTGGGTTCTTCATCATTCCACCCGTTATATTCCTTTTTCGATAACCATTGGTAAAGCGGCGCCATATCGTCGCCCTTCACCGAGATCTTTTCAAACATCTGGAATGTAACTCCGTAATTTTCTTTGCAGAATTCCTTGATTTCCATATTCGTCCCTGGTTCCTGCTGACCGAAATTATTTGCAGGGAATCCGAGGATGACCACCTTGTCGCCATACATATCATTCAGTTTCTGCAAGTCGGCATACTGTGGCGTTTGTCCGCATTTTGATGCTACATTCACACACATTACCTTTTTCCCCTTGAGCGAGGAAAAATCGATCATTTTCCCATCGATGGATTTCATTTTGAAATCATAGAATGATTTGGGAATATCACCGGCATATTCCGGCGCCCTGTGCCTGAGTGTAAAGCCTGAAACTACCATTCCAAGCCATACAATTAATAATGTTGTCTTCATAATCTTCAAAATTACATTCTTTCCGGGACTTGTATACCTAACAAACCCATTCCGGATTTAATTGTTTTCGCCAAATGGGCCGACAAAACGATCCGAAAATCCCTCTTTACCTGGTCAGGCTCGCTCAGGACTGAAAGTTCCGTATAAAATCTGTTGTATTCCCTGGCCAGCTCATAACAGTAATTGGCGATGACAGAAGGAGAAAATTCATCCGCGGCTTCCTTTAATTTCGCCGGAAAATCATATAAAAGGATCAGCAAAGCCCTTTCCGTCTCATGGAGGGGCATTGAAGGATCGATTTGATCCGGAATGCTGATCTTCATTTCAACAGCTTTCCGGAGTATGGAAGATATCCTCGCATGGGTGTACTCGATGAAGGGGCCTGTATTCCCATGAAACTGTACCGACTCTTCGGGATTGAAAAGCATTCTTTTTTTCGGGTCGACTTTTAATATGAAATATTTTAAGGCGCCCATTCCGATCATCTGATAAAGCTCACTCAGCTGGGAGGGGGAGAAGTCTTCAATTTTCCCAAGCTCTTCTGTATGTTTTACGGCCGTGTCATACATTTCATCCATCAGATCGTCTGCGTCAACGACGGTACCTTCCCTCGATTTCATCTTGCCCGAGGGCAGGTCAACCATCCCGTAGCTAAGGTGGACCAGTCCTGATGCGTAGGGTCGCCGCAGCTTTTTAAGGATCCTGAACAATATATCAAAATGATAATTCTGCTCGTTCCCGACAACATATATCGAAAGGTCGAAAGGGAAATCGCGGTACCTGATGTCGCAGGTTCCGAGGTCCTGCGTTATATATACCGAAGTACCATCGGAACGCAGCAGCAGTTTTTCATCCAATCCCTCGTCCCGCAGGTCGATCCATACCGAACCATCCTCCTTTTTATAGAGTATCCCTTTATCAAGCCCTTCCCTGACAATTTCCTTTCCCAGGAGATAGGTCTCCGACTCATAATAAGTCCTTTGAAAAGCAACACCCATTCGTTTGTAGGTCTCTTCAAAGCCCTGGTAAACCCACTCGTTCATTTTCTTCCAGAGACTGGTGACATGCTGGTCTTTTTCCTCCCACTTCCTGAGCATTTCCTGCGCTTCACGGATCAGGGATGCATTCTTTTCAGCGGTTTCCCTGTCCATCCCGTTTCGTACAAGCTCCTCCACCTGTTTTTTATATTCCCTGTCGAAGAGCACATAATACTTTCCAATCAGGTGGTCGCCCTTGGTACCTGAGCTTTCAGGTGTTTCATCATTCCCGAATTTTTCATAAGACAGCATCGATTTGCAAATGTGGATGCCCCTGTCGTTGACCAGGTTCACCCGCAGCACTTCGCATCCTGAGGCTTCAAGAATCGCCGCAACTGAATACCCGAGGAATATATTTCGCATATGGCCGAGATGAAGCGGTTTATTGGTGTTGGGGGAGGAGTATTCTACTATTACCTTTTTCCCGTTAGGTAAAAATTTTCCACGGTTACGGTCGGTAATACTTGAATTGAACATTTTGATCCAGGCGTTGTCGGAAACCGTAAGGTTCAGGTAGCCTTTGATAGCATTGAATCCTGTGATTACACCTGTATTCTCTATGAGGTAGTTCCCGATGATCTCAGCGCTTTCTTCTGGTTTCCTGCGGGTAATTTTCAGATAGGGAAATAACACAAAAGTATGCGAGCCGTCGTATTCCCTACTGGTAGGTTTCACTGACAGTTCGTCAAGGGAAATCTGATGATTGAACTTCTCGGCAAATGCTTTCTGAATTCCCTGCCTGATCAGTAACTCTAAATCCATGGATAACATTTTTGTGAAATTATATTAAATCCGGCAGAAAAAGATCAGGGGACAGGATACGATGTAATTATGCCCATACATTCGGGAAGGCCAGGCGCAGAGGCATTGACCGCCGGGAATTTTTGAGGGGGGCCGACAAAAATCGTCCTGATACCCAGTTTCATGGCGGGGATCATATCCCGGTCGGAATCGCCGATCATCCATGACCTGGATGCATCGATTTTGTGTATGGCTATGGCGCGTTCGAAAAGAAGAGTGCCGGGCTTTCTCGAGAGGGATTCGGTAACTTCCGGATTATACGGAGAATAAAAAATATCATCGATCAGATAATTGGTTTTTCTATGCAGATTCATATGACAGGCTTCCATCTGTTCGCGCGTAAAGATGTTTTTTGATAAGCCGGACTGGTTGGTGATCACAATAAGCTTATACCCGAGATTTTTCAGTGTGGAAAGCGCTTCGGGCACTCCCGGCCGTATGATAAATAATTCGGGCAGGAAAGTATATTCTCCCCTTTCCTCGTTAAGCACACCATCGCGGTCCATAAAAACGCAGGGATTCATGGGGCAAAGGTTTTCAATGCCGGTGAATTTATTCCCGCCATTTGTTCAGGAATTTTAACCGACCTCAATAACAACATCATCGGTAAGGGGGTGGCTTATGCAGGTCAGAACATATCCTTGATTGATTTCCACTTCGGTAAGTCCATCCGGGTTATCCATCTGAACTTTCCCGGATTTCAGTTTACCCCGGCATGCTGTACAAAGGCCGCTTTGACAGGAAAAGGGCATATTGATATTCGCATCCAGGGCCGTTTCAAGGATCGCCTTTTTCGGTTTTACGGTTATATTGAATTCCTCGCCATTCAGGATGATCTTTACAGGGTGATCATGAACATCTTCGGTATGCGGCGGGGCATCCTTGTGGGATGCCGCTTTCGTGGATGGAGCGACGTAACTCTCCTTATGGATATCGGAATTGGGAACCCCCATTTCATGCAGTTGTGAGATAACCGTTTCCATCATTCCGTGAGGGCCGCAGATAAAATAAATAGCAGGAAGATTTCTATCCGGCAGATTCTCCGTTAAAATGGCATTGACATCTTTGACGCTGATTCTCCCTCGCAAACCTTGCCAATCGTATTTAGGTCTTGAAAGAATATGGATAACCTTAAAACCCGGATATTCGACAAGCATGGATTCAAGGTTTTTCTTATAGATGATGGAATCCTCGTCGCGATTCTGGTATACCAGCAATACACGGCTGCCGGGCTCCATTTTTAATACCGATCTGCCAATTGAATAAAGAGGGGTGATTCCGCTTCCGCCGGCAAACAATACAATATTCCTTGATGCACCAGGATCGACATCCAGGGTGAAATTCCCCTTGGGCTCCATGGCTTCAATGATGTCGTCCGGCTTTATTTTTTCATTAATATAATTGGAGACCTTGCCAAGATCGACCCGTTTTACGGTTACTGCCAGGGTTTCATCGGCAAAGGGGGAGGTGCAGAATGAATAGGACCGCCTTACTTCCTCCCCATCTACTTTGAAAATGAGTGAAAGGAACTGGCCGGGTTTATATTTAATCCGGTTATCCGGGTTTTCAAATACAATGCTGATCGCGTCATGGGTTTCACGGATAATATCTCTGACCAGGAGCTGGTAATATGCAGCGCCCGGACCGGATTTTACACGATGTTTCTTCTTTCGGAAAAGATTTAAAATCATTTGAATTTTTCTCGCGCAAATTTCAATAATTAATTACACAATTACCGGGCCCGGGAGAAAATTCTTATCGGCAGGATTAAAGGATAAAATGGAATAATTCGATTATTGAGAGGAATTTCGGGCTTAATAACTACATTTGCTTTTTATTTTCTGTGGATGAGTGAAAATGAGCTAACTTCCATTTCCCCTGTCGACGGCCGGTACAGAAAAATCACCGAATCCCTGGCAGAATATTTCTCGGAATTCGCCCTGTTTAAATACCGGGTACGGGTTGAGCTCGAATATTTTATTTTTCTCAGCACATTGTCGCTTCCGGAATTTCCCGCCCTGAAAAAGGATGAACTCAATATGTTGAGATCGATAGCCGGGAATTTCAGCATGGAGGATGCCGGCAGGATAAAGGAAATTGAGAAAAATACGAATCATGATGTCAAGGCGGTTGAATATTTTTTAAAGGAGAAATTAGCGCATACAAGCCTTGGCCCCTACCGGGAATTCCTTCATTTCGGTCTCACCTCCCAGGATATCAATAATACTGCAATTCCTTTATTATTGAAGGATGGAATGGAAAAGGTGATCTTGCCGTCAATCCATGTTTTGGCCGGGAAGCTGGGAGGCTTTTCAGTGCAGTGGAAATCAGTGGTCATGCTTGCCAGAACCCATGGTCAGCCTGCGAGCCCAACGTTGCTGGGAAGGGAATTGGCTGTCTTCCATGAACGGTTGAAGTCCCAGATGGAACTCCTCATGGCGGTTCCTTATTCTGCAAAGTTCGGGGGCGCGACAGGAGGAATGAATGCACATTATGCAGCCTACCCTGATATCGATTGGGATTCTTTTTCCGATGAACTGGTCAGGTCGTTTGGCCTGAAACGGAGCAAGCCCACGACACAGATAGAACATTACGATAACCTTGCAGCCTTATTCGATGCATTAAAAAGGATCAATACCATTTTCATTGATTTCTGCAGGGATATATGGCATTATATTTCCATTGAATATTTTACCCAGAAAATATCTGAAAATGAGGTCGGGTCATCCACCATGCCTCACAAGGTTAATCCGATTGATTTTGAAAATGCCGAAGGGAACCTGGGATATGCTAATGCGATTTTAGAATTTTTCTCTGCCAAACTTCCGGTATCGAGGCTTCAGCGCGACCTTACCGATTCCACAGTACTCAGGAACATCGGAATCCCGCTCGCCCACAGTTATATTGCTTATCAGAGCCTTTTGCGTGGGCTTGGTAAACTTGAATTGAATGCCGGGAAACTGCAGGCTGACCTGGAGGATAACTGGGCAATAATTTCCGAAGGCATTCAGACCATTCTGCGCAAATCGGGGTACCCGGAACCCTATGAAGCCTTGAAAAAACTGACAAGGAATCATCAAAAGATCACCAGGGAAATGATTCACAAATTCATCGATGAGCTGGATATCGACCCCAAAACCAGGGGTGAGCTGAAAAAATTATCGCCTTTCAATTATATCGGACGGGCCTGAAATTATCCGACGAAATCTCCGTACCCGTATTTGCATCGTTCAAATTTCTTTTTCATCCGGGATTTCCATAAGGGCCCATTCCGGAAGAAAAGCTTTATATTAACGCCCAGGTTGTGTGCCGACCTGGATAAACCATTGGAATTGGGCGCAACCCCCGCCGGCACGATCAGGTATTCAAACCCGAATTTGTGACTGACTTCCTTGAAACACGGATTACCGTATAGGGTGCCCGCAGGATTATTTTTTATCAGGTACGCGATCTTATTTTTTTTTGGTCCCATATCCCTGGCCTCCGGTTTGGCGTTTGATTGCGTGGCTTCCGTTTCGACATAATCCTCGCCGGCCTGCTGGGAATATACGCGATCCACCAGGGAAAATATAAAAATACAAGACATGGTCAGGGGTATACCGGAATTAATGCGCATGTTAATCTTCCATTCCTGAAAAGACGATCGGGAATTAAATCATATTATTTATCATCCTCAACATAAAGGCTCTGATTTTTCTCAAAATCGTAGAGAGTCAGCTGTCTCAGCATGAAATAAGCATTCCAGTAGGAGCGTAAAGAATTTATATATGATCGTTTTGCCTCATCCTTTGCCTGCAGGGCAAGATTAAGGTCGGTGATGCTGATTTTCCCTATCAGATACCTGTTTTTGGTAATTTCATATCGTCGGTTGGCGACATAATCGGTTCTTTCACCAATCGCAACCTGTTCGTGCAGCATTTGGAACTGATTTACCTGGGTGTACACTTCTTCATCAAAATTCAGCTGGTCCTGCTGTATGGTATACTCAACGAGCTTTAGGTTTGCTTCGGCTGTTTTTGTCCGCGACTTCTGACGGCCCCAGTCCATTATGGGAATATTAAATCCAATATTCAGTGTCTGTGAACTTTGCGGATCGCGATATAATTCCGTAACCGCCTCTTCGGTGCGGTTGGTCAGTCCGTATGTAGCAACAAGATCGGCGCTGAACCCTGTCTGACCCCTGGCCTGCGCCAGATTTCTCTCGGCTTCAAGCTGGTTGATGTCGAAGTTTACGGCGTCGGGACGGTTCCTTCGCGCTTCTGCTATCGCGATACTCTCGTCCACAATTATATCCGGGATCTTATCGGGAAGGGTGAGGTAAATGCTATCGATGTTCGTAAGTCCGACGTAAGTCTTTAATCGCAGGGTGGCTGCCTCCATATTGACACGGGCTTCAGCTGCTTCCTGACGGGAAGTCATAACATTAAGTTCAAGCTGAAGAAGATCATTTTCCGCGATCTTTCCCAGGTTATACCTGCCTTCCCCGATTCGATAAATGGTATCGTTGTTAGCCAGGTTCTTGGTGGCGATCTCGAAGGCGATCTGGGCATCCAGCAAATTGAAAAACCTCCGGGTTGTTTCTAACGATATGGTCTCCATATCTTCCGCATATTGCTTTTTGGATGCTTCATATCGCAATGGTTCAATTTTGGAATCCCAACGCAGGGCGTTATACTGAAACAGCGGCTGCTCGATCCCAATGGAGACCGGGTTGCCGCTGTAAAGGTTTTTATGGGTATCGAAATTATCAAACCTGTTAACCCGGGATGTGAGAAACATAGATGTTCCCGTGAGACCAATGGATTGGCCAAGGTTCAGGTTCAGGTTTGAGTTATTGATATTGACAGCCCTGAACTCGTAAGAGCCGTCTTCCTGCCGAACCTCATCGTATGTCCTGCTGAAAGACGGAAATGAACCTGCCAGATATAGCTGGGGATTATAATTTGATTGATGTACCCTGTATCGCCAATAAAAATTTTCCCTGCGGGTTGAAGCGCTGAAGGAAGATATGGATTGTTCCTTGGCGAGCCTGATCACGTCCGACAGGGTGAGAGTAGCTGTTACCTTTTGTGCAGGTTTATTCTGGGCAGCCAGCGAAAGGGAGCAGATCAGGCTTCCGGTCAGTACGAGCAAAAAAAAATTTGTTTTATTCATATCTTAATGATGTTATCGGGTCCTGGTTCGCTGCCCTTTTCGCAGGCGTAATTCCAAATATAAGTCCGACGGTTGCAGCAACCCCAAATGAAATCAAAATAGAAAAGGGTGTAACGATGGTCGGAATATCGGCTATTTTGGAAACGATTACGGCAAGTCCCACCCCGAGCAATATGCCGATGATCCCGCCGGTTATGCTTATCATGATAGCTTCGAAAAGGAACTGTTGTATAATATCCCTTTTTTGCGCGCCGATAGAAAGGCGCAATCCGATTTCTTTGATCCGTTCCAGGACCGAGGCGAGCATAATATTCATGATCCCGATCCCGCCCACAAGCAGGGATATTCCTGCGATAACGCCCAGCACCATATTGAAGATCTTCTTTGTTTTCTGCTGCTGTTTAAGCAGCAACTCCGGAATGGAAATCGAATAATCTACCATGTCGTAATGCCTTCTTTGAAGCATCCTGCTGATAATATCGGCAGTTATGGTCAGTTCTTCGGTTTGGGAAACCTGCACAACCAGGCGGTCGACCTGGTGATAATTGAGAGATTTTTCGTCCTCTTCCTCCGCAGTGGTGATAAATACCCTGCCGCGGCTGAAGCGGGTGCCGGTCGAAAGCATTCCCTGGGTAATCAGTTCCCGGTTTTTATACCGGATCAGGACCGTCTGTATCGGAGCATATACGTCCATATTGTAGTTCCGGATCCCGAGGTTGGATATACTGGCGTCGGAGATGTACCGTTCTTTAAGTACCCCAATGACTTCGAGCCATTGGTTTCCGCATTTTATCTGCTTGCCTATGGGGTTTTCAGTGGGGAAGAACCGGCTGCCAATATGTTTTCCGATAATGCATACCGGTGCGCCGGTGATCAATTGTTCCTTTGAGAACATTTTGCCTTCTTCCAGCTCAAAATTGGTAAGTTCAAAATAATGCGGTTCTACGCCCACAAGCTTGGTTGACCGCCGAATACCGCTTTTTATAATGTGTGTATCAAGGATTATTTCCGGGCTGGTTTTAACTATAGTCGGGATCACATTCATGATGGCGTTCATATCCTTGATGGTTAAGCCAGGTGAAAATTTCTTCTTTTCCTTTTCACCCGTTGCCGTCTCATCAATTTTTTCTTCAGTTTGTTCTATGACCGGCTCAATAACGATATTATTTACCCCGACGAGTTTGATTTGTTCAAGGATTTCCTGCTGGGCCCCGTTGCCGATGGCGAGCATGGCGATAACCGCCCCAACGCCGAAGATAATACCCAGGGCCGTTAAAATTGACCTGACCCGGTTGGCCAATACAGCCTCGATGGCGATATAAATGTTGAAAAAGCTCCGCCCCATGAGCTTGATGAGCCGCTTTTGCATAGTCCTGTCAGTTAGGAATAACTCTTGCCGAATCCGTTCTGACGGTATTGTTTCGGCCGGTTCTAGCGTTCTGCCCGTCGCTTCTTACACGGCCTTCCCGGACCCTGTCAGGATTTCCGGCGTTTAACGGGACTTTGATTTTCCTCCCGTCCGGCAGTGTGATCTCCCTTTCGACAACTGCGGTATTTTCAGGTTCAACTTTCTGAATATTCCGTTTCCCGTTCAACCCGGGCAAAAGGGCGATAGGGTCATTTTCGAGGCCTTTGGGAATTGAAAGGAATACTTTATCGTTTTCCACAAGCCCGGAAAGGACAATCGCTGCATTTTCGCTGGATGAGCCCAGCTCGACTTCCTGCTTAATCGTTTTGAGCCCGCTTTTTTTATAGACATAGGTGATGGAATCGTCTTTACTGTGGAGGCTTTCCAGAGGAACGAACAATGCGCTGTCGATTTCTTCAACGATGATTTTATTTGATGTGGTCATGGATGGACGAAGGGTATTGTCGGTACCATCGATCTCGATTATTGCCTGGAATACCTTTGCATCGGAATTCGGACGCTGTTCCCCGACATTGGCGACGCTGGTAACCGTACCGGTAAGTTTTTTATCGGGGAAAGCATCCAACCCCAATTCCACCTTCTGTCCGGCTTTCACCTTCCTTACGTCAACTTCATTGATATAGGTCTTTGAGATCATCGTAGTCATGTCCGGCAATGTGGCCACTGTGGGATCCCACATACTGATCTGTGAACCTGCCTTGATGGGTTTTTGGTCCCACCCCTTGGTGTATACTACCATTCCGGGTTCCGGGGCAAGAATGGTGAATTCAGACGCTGCACTTTCCATCGCAAATAATTCGCGGAGCTTTTTTCTTCGGTCAGTTTCGACTTCCTGCATTTTCGCAATATTCTGCTGAAGCTTTATGGTATAATTTTCCTTGGCCTGTTCATAATTCCTTTTTGCCTTTTCCAGGTTATACTCATTTTGTTTGACGGTAGCCGGGGGTTCAAACTGAGATTGTTCCAGGACAAGTTTCGCTTCTTCCACAGCGTATTGCAGGTTCACCAGTTCGTCGCGGGCCTGTCTCAATTGTAAGGCCGTATCGAGCTGGGTCTGGACAAATACCGACTGGGCTTTTTCAACTTCGAGCTGTTTATCCATCAGCCTTGTGTTGAATTCTGAACGATCGAGGTCAGCAATCCAATCTCCTTTTTTTACGATCGTCCCCTCGTCGATAATATTGTTGATGGTCAATTGGTTGATGCGAAAATCCCTCAGCCTCGCCGGACCTTTGATCTTCACTGAATTCTTGGCTTCCAGCTCCCCGGACGTATTGATGTCGATAGTAAATTTTCCGCGCTTAACCGGGAGGATGATATCGTGGTTTTCTACCTTTTTTGTACCGCTGAAGGCAAAAAATGCCACCACCGCCACTACGATGATCCCAATTACGATTAAACTGTATTTTTTCATTCTGTTGATTTGTTATTTATATGCTTCCCCGTAATTAGATGCCTTATTTCGGATTTCTTTGCATCAAAAACCTATATTCCGGGCTTTATATTATTACTGGACGGATGTAAATTTAAGCCCATTTCACGGAAGAGGGTATTAATTAGGACAAAACATCTCCACCCAAACCGCGATTATTGGATTTATTCCCGAAAAAATATCCACCAGTACGGGATCCTGGGAAACCCGTTTAGCCCTCGATCTGAAATTAAAGGTCCTTTTTTTTAAAATACATTAACTTTGCAGCCATTGAAAATAATTGGTTGAATATAGCTTAATCCCGACCGGTTCGTTTTGAAATCCATCATCAGCCTCCTGATCAGAAAGATCCCGCGAAAGCATCTTCAGAAAATCAGCCATATTTTTTTTCATTTCCTGAAAGTGTTTTATGCGGGGAACCGGGTTGAATGTCCGATCTGCGGCAATCAATTCAGAAGTTTTTTCCCATATGGCCGGAATCCCGTGCGTGAAAATGCACTTTGT
>DATDPY010000410.1:0-3108 GCA_035292565.1 Cyclobacteriaceae bacterium
CAATCTGTCGGCGACGAAGTAATTGAATTCAGGCTGAATCAGAATAGTCGTCGAACTCGTGCCATTGCTGGTACCCTGGTAGGTCAGGGTCCCGCCAATATTTTTCATACCTTTTTCAAGCTGTGCATGTGCGCTGATAAATCCAAACAGGATTATAGCCGAAATGATGAAT
This sequence comes from Cyclobacteriaceae bacterium, assembly GCA_035292565.1. Taxonomy (GTDB): domain Bacteria; phylum Bacteroidota; class Bacteroidia; order Cytophagales; family Cyclobacteriaceae; genus DATDPY01. The sequence continues at coordinate 173 of DATDPY010000410.1, forward strand.
ATTTTTTTCATGACGATTTATTTAAAATAAATAATGAAATCCAATGACAATTTTACCAGGGTTTAAATCCAGGCCATATGAGAATATGTCCGTTGTCTGGTTACTTACAAGATTATCCCTGATTATCCCTTTACTAAAATAGACAGATCCCATGGTGGTGTTAATCACCAGGTTTTTAAAAGCTATTATGGCTATCCCGGGGCTCAGGCTGACGCTAATTCCGGAGGTGGTTAAATCGGAATTGTATTCGAAGGTCGGGCTGGGGTATTCATGTGTGGATATGTTGGATGAAGTCACATACCCTGCTTTATACATGAGAAAAAAAATGACTTTCCGATCCGTGCCAAAGTACTGGTTCAAGTACAATGAAAGTCCGTAACCCCTATTTTCAATATTATGTGTAGATGAGTCGAATTCGGAATAGAATTTACTGTGCCCGTAATCCGCAGCAATACCGGTTTCAAGTTTGCCGGAAATAAATATGCCAGTTGAGACCGCTAAATCAATTCCTGAATTCTTTTGCTTAATCGAACTCCCTAGAATATATTGAGTGGCAGGGTCCTGGTGATAAAGATTAAAGGAAATACCTGATTTAATATCTTTCTTTTGGAACTGGGCACTAACATTTAAATGAAGCAGGATAAGGAGTATAAAAAATAAAAAATACTTTTTCATAGTACCTGGATTCAGGTGGCGAATTGAGAACGACGTAGAAAGGAACGAAAAAATCATTGTGAACTTATGGATATGCAAGAAAACAGGCAATACTTTGATTTGTCCACAAAAAATATACCACCAACAAAGAATACCAACCGGTATATAAATATAATACAATTAATTAATTGAAAAGTAATTTAATATGGATGATTATTTGTTTTTAGATTTGCGATTTTCAGAGACCGGCTTTCATCCATGAAATCAAAAAAGTCATATCACTATTTCGTTTTCATTTTATTGAGGAAATCCCAAACCACGATCCCAATGCTCACGGATATGTTCAGCGAATGCTTCGTGCCCGACTGGGGAATTTCAACAACATGATCGGCCATCCCGACAAGTTCATCCTTCACACCTTTCACCTCATTGCCAAATATCAGGACGTATTTCCCATTCGGGTCCGGCGAGAATTTGTTCAATGATATGCTTTCATCCGCCTGTTCAACTGCCACAAGCCTATGGCCCGATGATTTCAATTCCGCGGCCGCAGTCACCGCGTCGGGATGGTATTCCCACGTTACGCTTTCCGTGGCGCCCAGGGCCGTCTTGTTGATTTCCCGGTGAGGCGGACTTCCCGTGATTCCGCAAAGCACGATTTTTTCCAGGAGGAATGCATCGGCTGTCCTGAAAGCCGACCCGACATTATGCAGGCTTCTCACATCGTCGAGCAGGAGGATGACCGGGTTTTTCGGATGAGCGCGGAAAGCTTCCGGAGTCAGCCTGTTCAATTCCTCATTTTTGAGTTTTCGCATCGGTGCGCTGGAAAAATCGCCGGTTTCGAAATTACAAAATTTGGCGCGGTGCACATTATATTTCTGTAAATTAGCGACTGAACGTAATCCCGTTTCAACCAATGCCGGAAACCAGATCAGCCGCGGGAATCAGCGAAACTCCGTTGATGAAGCAATATTTTGCCGTGAAAGCAAAATACCCGGGAGCGTTGATCCTTTTCCGGGTCGGCGATTTCTATGAGACCTTCGGGGAAGACGCGGTGAAAGCAAGCAAGATCCTGGATATCATCCTTACGCGACGGGCCAACGGCGCCGCGTCCGAGGTGGAGCTGGCGGGTTTTCCCCACCATGCCCTGGATTCCTACCTGCCAAAGCTCATCCGCGCAGGTCAGCGAGTCGCCATATGCGACCAATTGGAAGACCCGAAGATGGCCAAGGGGATTGTGAAGCGCGGCGTGACCGAGCTGGTGACTCCCGGTCTTTCCTTCCATGAGAACGTCTTGAACAAAAGACAGAATAATTTCCTTTGCTCCGTTTATTTCGGTCATGAAAAGATCGGGATCTCTTTCCTCGACCTTTCCACCGGGGAATATCTCCTTTCGGCAGGCAACGAATCCTATATCGAAAACCTTTTGCAGGGCTTCGCTCCCTCAGAAATCATTTTCGGAAAATCGCAGAAACAGAAATTCACGGAAACCTTCGGGGATAAATTCAATACCTTCCACCTCGACGACTGGATATACAATTATGATTTCGGTTACGAAAAACTGATCAACCACTTCAATACCCAAACGCTGAAAGGCTTCGGGGTTGAGGGAATATCCGAAGGCATCATTGCCGCGGGCGCGGTACTGCAGTACCTGGGCCAGACCGAACATAAGGAGATCGGTCATATTTCGTCGCTGGCAAGGATCGAGGAAGAAAATTTTGTCTGGCTCGACCGGTTCACGATCCGGAACCTGGAACTGGTTTCCTCCCAGCTGGATGACGGGATCCCTCTCGTGAAGATCCTCGACGAAACGGTCACACCCATGGGAGCCAGGATGATGCGGAAATGGCTGCTTATGCCGCTAAAGGATATTACAAAGATCGGGGAACGGCTCGATACGGTTGAATCCCTTTTCAACGACACCGAATTGTGTGAGAAAATTGCAAACTGTCTCAAGCCTGCGGGGGACCTTGAACGGCTGATATCCAAGGTAGCTGTCGGCAGGATCAATCCCAGGGAATTGCTCCAGTTGAAAAGGTCATTGAAAAGCACCATCCCCCTGAAAAAACTCCTGGCCGGATCGGGCAATGAAAGGCTGGTAAGGATAGGTATGCAGCTCTATGACTGCGATTATCTTCTCGGCCTCCTGGAGTCGAGGCTGATGGAAGATGCGCCTCTTGTGACGAACCAGGGCGGGCTGATCAGGGATGGCGTAGACCAGGAACTGGATGATCTTCGTAAAATTGCCTATTCCGGCAAGGATTATCTGCTCAGGATTC
>DATDPY010000411.1:0-3142 GCA_035292565.1 Cyclobacteriaceae bacterium
CACATTCGGAAAATACTCTACAGCGCTGGGATTGTGGATTTATGATTTGCTTGCAGGGGTCCCTTCGGAAGACAAAAGGAAAATGCTTTCGAAAAGACGCACCCTGGAAATTGAGCCACTGCTTCCGTCAAATACCCTGAAAGGTTCCGGTCTTTACGCAGAGTACCGCACCGATGACGCAAGGCTCACGACTGAGATCATCAAAACGGCCATCGACCTCGGGGCCGACTGCATTAATTATATTCATGCTGAAGATTTTATTTACACCGGCGAAAAGATCTCGGGCATCGTGATCCGGGATAAATTGACCGGAAAGGAATATAATATCATCTCCAAAACAGTCGTCAGCGCCGCCGGTCCATGGGTCGATGATATCAGGGCCATTAATCATTCGAAAGAAGGAAAAACCCTGCACCTCACCAAGGGTGTTCATATCGTGGTCCCCCATGAAAAGCTCCCGGTAAAACATTCAATATATTTTGATGTGCCGGACGGGAGGATGATCTTCGCCATTCCCCGCGGAAGAGTTACCTATATCGGTACAACGGATACGGATTTTTTCGGATCCAAGGACGAAGTAAGGACAAGCCTTAAAGATGCCTCATATCTTATTGATGCGGTAAACCTGGCGTTCCCCTCAATTTCCCTGACGATCGGGGATATCCAATCTTCTTGGGCCGGTCTGAGACCGCTGATCAACCAGCCGGGGAAAAAAACTTTTGAAATTTCAAGGAAAGATGAGGCTTTTGTATCCCATTCGGGACTGATCTCAATCGCCGGCGGCAAGCTTACGGGTTACCGCAAAATGAGCCTGAAAATCGTCAACCTGGTTTCACGTCTGCTTAAATCCGAATACAATATAACTTCTGGAAAGTGCCGGACAAGGCTGATCAGACTGTCCGGCAACTCGTTCAAAGGGAGCAGGGGAGTCCGTACCTATATTGAATTGGTTTCCGTGAGTATGAAAGAATACGGGCTGAAGCCTCTTATGGCCAGATACCTGGTCCAAAATTACGGCGATAAAACAGACTTGATACTTTCTCTTATGGATCATCACCCGGTAACCGACCCGGAATTAAGGCTGATCATGGCTGAATTACAGTATTGCATTCAAAATGAAATGATTGTTTCAGGGACCGACTTCATGATCCGGAGGACCGGGAGGCTTTATTTTGATATCGACAGCGTTAAAAAATATGAAGAGACAATATTATCCGTTATGGCCAGAGAATTTGAATGGTCGCCTAAAAGGCTGATTGAAGAAAGGAACAAGCTGGAAATGGAGATCTATCACGCTACGCATTTTGAATAGAATCTACACACCCGTTAATCCCCTCTCAAGAAGGGACGCATCCTACTCCCGCAAAATGACCATCAATAAACGGCTTTCCTTTAATCCAGGAGCTGGAAGATTTCGTTTATCGAAAACTTCCGGGTTCCGGATGAAATCTACCTCGTTAAAAGATGAATTGTAATAATGGGGCAGGATGCCCTTAGCGGCTGGGAGTTCCAACACTGTTATAATAATTTTCCGTCCCCATTGAGATCAGTATCTTCCATTGGAGCCTGCGCATTGCATCGGGGTTATTTACCTTTTGTGCCATTAGGAGGGCCTTCACATAGAATTGTTTGGCCAGGGAATAATCTTGCTTCAAATGGAAATAATCCCCAAGCAGAGAAAGATTATAATAATTCTCTTCAACACATATTGATTTTTCAATCCACGACAATATTTCATCATTGGCGATACCCCTCGAGATAAGTTTCTCGGCACAATCTGCCAGGATTTTCCAATCGCCTTCCCGGGCATTTTCCGCCCTGTTCTTCATTCTGATTAATATCGATTCATCAGAATTCCTGTCAATCCGGCCTTCAGCCAATGCGGGGGAAGTGAACCATAATACCGTAAAATAAATGATCAGAATCGGTCTCATATCGGCCTGAAATCAATATATATTATTCAAAAACACGAAATATAAATATAAAATATTGAGAAACAGCTTCATTCCCTATCATTTATATATTGCCGTAATCGATATTAACAAAATAAAATATCAATTTTGCCTCTACAAATATATACGAAAGAAATAATATTTTGATTTATGTAACAAATAATTATTTTTATTCTGGGATTCAATCAACGCTGTGGGTTGGGAGAAAGCTCAAAATCGGTTCCAGAACCTGTTTAGACCGTAATAAAAAAAGCCGCCCTCACACGTAGGCGGCCTGAATTGTAATGAAGCAGTAGATAATTGAAATTGTTTGGATTGTATTAGTTGTTGTTATACTGTTTTTCCATAAAATCATAGTAATTCTTCGTGCCCATGGTCACCAGCACCTTCCATTGTATGTCTGGAATTACATCCATCTTCCTGTCCTTTTGGGCACTGAGGATCGCCTTGAGATAATGCTCATAAGCCTTGTTATAATCAAGCTTGAGTCGGTAATAATCTCCCAATATGGTCAGGTTATAATAGTTTTCGTTGATAGAAACTGATTTTTCCAGCCAGGTAAGCGCTTCATCATATTGTATTCGCTGATCGATGAGAAGTCTGGCGCAATCTGCCAAAGCCTTCCAGTCATCGGTCTTTATTTTTTCAGCCTTGTCTTTGGCCTTGCTGATCAGCATCTCTTCCTCATTACTGTTTACACCATCCGCCAGCACCACGCTCATCGCAAGGACAAGGATAAATGATATAGTGACGAATATTTTCATTTTATTGGCTTTCAGAAATACTCATACTTCGATTATTATGCCAGATTCGTAAATGGCTTAAAATCAATGATTTATAAAAACATCGATAAAAATATATGTTCATAATCGTACAAAACCGGACAGATTTTTGGCTCATAACCGTACAATCAATTCCACCGGCTTTAATCAATTCAATGCATTAAATCATAATTTAGACAGGAAATGCCAGGCAGGACTTTTTATGAATTGTAAATTACCTCTCCTGAAATCCATGCCCAGATTGCAGATCATAAAGATTAACATCATGAAATACATCATTCTGATATTTTCAATCCATTTCTGCAGCATATCCTATTCACAACAACTGTTTATTGATCAATGGGAATATATTCTCGTCGACAGCGCCCGTACGAAATGGGGGGATTTTGGTGAGCCGGAATGGCTAAG
>DATDPY010000412.1:0-2985 GCA_035292565.1 Cyclobacteriaceae bacterium
AATAATTCGAACATATCCCTGGGTGCAGCCATTACCAACATCGGAAATAAAATGACCTATTCCGACCAGGACAATCTCCAGTTTATCCCGACAAATCTTCGCCTTGGTTCCGTATTTACATCGAACCTCGATCCTTATAACAGGCTTTCACTGATGGTCGAGCTGAATAAGCTCATGGTTCCCACGCCCCCGATCTATCTTTTCGACAGTACAGGCAGCATTGTTTATAATCCGGTTACGGATAAACCCGTGATCAGCAAAGGAAAGGACCCTGACAGGTCGCTGATCAGTGGAATGTTCGGATCCTTCGGCGATGCGCCGGGGGGCTTATCGGAAGAACTAAAGGAGGTAACCATGGGCCTTGGCCTGGAATACTGGTATAACCAGATGTTCTCTGCCCGGACGGGTTATTTCCTGGAGAGTTTCGATAAGGGAAACCGCAAATATTTCACCATTGGATTAGGACTGAGATATAAGGTATTTGGAGTTGATCTTGCCTACCTGATCCCCCAGGTGAATAACCACCCATTGGCAGAAACGCTCAGGTTTACCCTGGTCATGAATTTTGATACCTTCAGGCAGCAGGATTCCATCATCGAAGAAGAAGAAGAAAATTAATGCCCGACAGGACTGCCCCTCCCAAAGCACGATCCATCGACAGGTTTGATTTGTCCAAAGCCAGGTCACTGCGGCTTGAAAATGGGATTCCACTTCATGTGATCAATGCCGGGAATCATGATATCCTGCAGATTGAGATCATACTTCGTTCCGGGAAATGGTACGAAACCGTTAATGGAAGTTCATTTTTCGCTTCCAGGATGCTGTCCGAGGGGACCCGGAGAAAAACGTCCCTGGAGATTTCCGAATTATTCGAATCTTACGGAGTACAATTCAGCGTAATTCCGGGAAATGATTTTATTACCCTTTCGGTTTATTTATTAAACAAATTTTTTAAGGAAATTATCCCCCTGGTGGCAGAATGTCTCTTTGATCCCGTCTTTCCGGAAAAGGAACTTTCCATCATCAAGGATCTTCAGATCCGGCATATCAGGGTAAACAATGAAAAAGGAAGTTATCTCGCAGGAAAGGAATTCCAGAAACTTATATTCGGATCCATGCATCCGTATGGGAAGCCCCTCGAAATTGAAGACATTGACAGCCGCATAAACCAGGATCTCCTCAGGGATTATCACAGCACCCGGTTTCTGAACGGAATGGAAATTTTACTGACCGGGAAAATCGACGATGCTTACCTGGATTTAATCGAACGGCATTTCGGTAAGAGGCCCGGCATTCCGTCGGAGATTCAGGGTTTCGATAATAGCTTGCCCCCTGCCCGGGGTCAGGCAGGGATTATCAGGAAACCAGGCAGTCTTCAGTCGTCATTGCGGTATGGATCGAAAATAATCGCGAAGTCTCACCCTGATAATCCCGGTTTGCTGGTATTGAATGAATTACTGGGAGGATTCTTCGGGTCGAGACTGATGAAAAACATCAGGGAAGATAAAGGATATTCGTACGGCATACATTCCTCATGCATAAATCATGTCCACGACAGTTTCCTTGTGATCAGTTCCTATGTGATCGGGGGACATACCGATGATGCTATCGAAGAGATCAGGAAGGAGATATCCAGGCTCCGCACAGAACTGGTATCGGAGAATGAATTGGAGATCGTCCGCAATTATATGCTGGGGAATTTCCTGTCGAGCCTCGAAACTTCTTTCGCAATGACCGATAAATTCAAGTCGGTTTATTTTTATAACCTGGATTACGGATACTACGATACGCTGATTGAAACCATCCGGACAATTAATCCCGATACCCTCCATGAACTTGCCCTGAAATATTTAAATCCGGATGATTTTTGCCTCGCGGTAGTCAGGGATGAAAAATAAATACAAACAATTGCTTGTCTGACCAACCCCGCTGGTCTGACCGACTTATTGGTTCAATGAAACCTGATACCAGATAAATATTGTTACGATATTTATTTAGTTTTGAGTTTAGAATTCATTACACTGAACGGGGACTATTTTTAAATATCCGATTATGAAATACGTATTCTTTTTATTGATTCCTGGCATGTTATTTATCTACACCTGTAAACAAGAGGCTGAAACTGATCCGTCAAATCCATTCCTGTCAGCATGGAAAACGCCTTTCGAGACTCCGCCATTTGACCAAATCAAAAACGAGCACTTTCTCCCTGCATTTACAGAAGGTTTTAATCAACAGAATAATGTAATCATCGCCATCCTTAGCAACGGGGAAGAAGCCACTTTCGATAACACGATCCTTCCGTTGGATAAATCCGGCGACTTGTTAAGCAAAGTCAAAAACGTATTCTTCAATCTCGAAAGCGCGAATACGGATGATGAAAAACAAGCTATTGCCCGGGAAATCGCTCCAATGCTTTCAGCCCATAACGATGATATCACCATGAATGAAGAGTTGTTCAACAGGATCAATGCGGTATATGAAAAGCGAAATTCTTCTGGCCTCGATCATTCCCAGGTACGCGTGGTTGAAAAATATTACGAGATGTTTGTCCGGAATGGGGCCAATTTAAGCCCGGAAGACAAGAATAAACTGCGTGAAATGAATGAAGAACTCACCGGACTTTCGGTGAAATTCGGACAAAATCTCCTGGCTGAAACCAATGACAGTTTCCGCATGGTCATCGAAAATAAAGATGATCTGGCAAGTCTCACGGATAATGCTATCACAGGGGCGGCGGAGGCGGCAAGAGAAGCCGGTCTCGATGGGAAATGGCTATTCACATTGCACAAACCAAGCTGGATTCCGTTCCTGCAATTTTCCGATAAACGCGACCTGCGGGAAAAGATTTACCGCGGATGGTTCATGAGAGGGAATAATAATAATGAGTATGACAACAAATACATACTGAAGCGAATCGCCGAGCTTCGTGCCCTGCGTGCCGCTCTGCTTGGATACAAAGACCATGCTACATACCAGATCGAA
>DATDPY010000413.1:0-11320 GCA_035292565.1 Cyclobacteriaceae bacterium
CAGGGGCCCGGGAAAACCCATGGAATCAAGGGTAGCGGTGAGCGCACGGCTTTCCGTCTTAACCGTGTAACCGGAAGGCAACGGGCGGTTTTCGTATCCATATTGAACGGAAAGCAGTTCAACCCGTATGACCCTTTTTTGTTTTCCGGCGAAGTATTCAACAAAGGGTTCCCAGCTTTTCCAGCCGGTTAATCCGCCCGGGACAAGCAATATTGGAGGACCTTCTCCGTCGGTTTTTACAAGCATCTTTAAAAGGGCATTCATGTTTTTTTGATCGGCTGTTTTTAATTGAGTTTTATTACCTGAATTGGAATTACATGCAGTGATCAGGAAAATGGATCCTATGATCACCAGGATATTTTTATTTGACATTTTGAAATTGCTTTAACCGATACAATAGACCTGTATTTATTCGCCGAAAAACCGAATAATGTACCGGTTTAATTTCTTAAATCAAATAGCAGGTTATCAAATATTATGAATCTGGGGTGCAAAGTGTTTATATAATAATTAATTTTTCTTCTTGATGAATCCTGGAGCTTTGTGGCATTAAACCTATTTTTTTTGCCACAAAGTCACGAAGACACCAAGAATCACTAAGGAAGACATTCTTGGTGTTTCTTGGCGCCCTGGTGTTTTGGTGGTTATAATAATTTCTTCATTTTGATTAAAATTCATTATTCGGAGGTTCATTATTTAATTTTCAGGGATTCATAAAGTACAACTTGGTTATATTTTCCTACACCCGAGCATTAATTATTCTCAATTGTTTTTTTTACACCCAGGCTGTAGGGCGTAGGCTGGAAATTGAAGCGCCGGATAAATTTTGATGAATCAAAAACATAGCCCCTGTCGTACTGATACATCATTTCAGGCATTTCCCTCATCAGGGGCATGAATATCCCGATGATCTTTAACATCCACATGGGTATTACGGTGATCTTTTTATCGGTTTTCATTTCGGCTTGAAACAAACTGATAATCTCTTTCCCGGTCAGGGTATTCGGATCGGTAGGGACGTGCCAGACCTGGTTATAGGCCTCATCCGCGTTGCCCAGGATGGCTATTGCCTTTGCCGCATCCGGGGTGAAGGTGAAGGAGTGTTTTTTATTCATATCCATGAACCACATCGGACTTTTGCCTTTTTTAAGATTTTTATAAACGACTTCGATCAGGAAACTTCTTTCATTATCCGGTCCGTAAAAATCCGCTGACCGGGCAATCAACGCTTTAACTTTCCCAGATTTCACATCATTGAACAACATATCGGAAATCTCTTTCCGGACTTTCCCTTTTTTGCTTGGTGGATTGATCGTGGAATTTTCTGTCATATGTGAAATGGCATCCTTATCATACAGGTACATATTATCGAAGAAAACCAGCTTTGAATTATATTTTATGCAGGCGTCGAGAACAGCTCGCATCAACGTGGGCCAGTTTTTCTGCCATACCCTGATATTATATTCAAATCCTATAAGCAGATAAACAACTTTGGAACCTTTGACTGCACCATCAACCTGTGCGGGGTCCGATAGATCGGCCGGGAAGAGCTCATCGGTTTCGTTGATTTTTTGCGGCTTGCGGCTGACAAGCCTGATTTGTTCCGAGTATGTTTTCAGCTCACGTGCCAACAATTTCCCAATGGTCCCGTTGGCCCCAAGAATGGTTTGCATGATGGTTATTGAAATGATTAAAGTGGGAAGTTACTTGATTTCCTGCAATCCAGCATTTTTAAACATAGTTACATATTCACCTGTCCCTAATTTACCATCGACTCAGGCTGGCCGGTGGTTTCGAGAACATTCCACCATAGTTCGCCATTCACGTCGATCTTTTTCCGTTTGGCAACCGTGAGCGGTATCGGGAGAAGGGTGAAAAAATTATTCCAGTGTCCGACAACGAAATCCGTTTTGCCTGCCATGGCAGCATGAACGGCATTCTGGGCCAGGAGGTTGCAGAACTTGCTGTCGTCGGCTGTTGCGGCGGAACTCCGGATAATGTAGCTTGGGTCGATGTACTTCAGGGAGAACGGGAAATTTTTTGATTTGAACTCTTCCGAGATCTTTTCTTTCAGAAACAGGCCGATGTCCTTGTGTTTTACATTCCCTGATTTATCCTTTTCCATGGCTTCCCCTTCGAAAAAATGCTGGCCTGCTCCCTCGGCGACTACGATCAATGCATGGTGACGGTCTTCGAGACGTTTGCGCAGGACCTGCAGGAATCCTTTGGGACCGCCCAGGTCGAATTTGATTTCGGGGACCAGCACAAAATTCACTTCCTGCATGGCGAGGGCGGCATAGGCCGAAATGAACCCGGATTCCCTGCCCATCAGCTTCAATACCGTAATGCCGTTATAAGCTCCGATAGCTTCGGTATGGGCGCCGCTGATAATATCGCGGGCAATGCTGAAAGCCGTTTCGAATCCAAATGACTTATCGATGAAGTCGATATCATTATCGATGGTCTTGGGGATCCCTGCCACAACGATTTTGAGTTTTCGGCGCGAAATTTCTTCATGGATGGCATGAGCTCCGCGCAAGGTGCCGTCGCCGCCTATGCAGAACAGTATATTCACTTCCAGCGAAACCACCCTGTCAACGATCTCCCCGATATCCTGGTTGCCGCGGGATGATCCGAGTATGGATCCGCCCAGGAGGTGGATGTTCTCGACACTCCGGGGAGTGAATTCAACCAGGGTGTGATTATATTTCGGAATGAATCCTTCATATCCATAGGGTATTCCGGTAATTTTTGTCACGTTATACCGGTAGTGGAGCTGGTTGACCAGGCTGCGAATCACGTTATTCAAGCCCGGACAGAGCCCGCCGCAGGTTACGATGGCAACCCTTGCATTTACCGGATTAAAGAATAGTTTCTTTTGCGGCCCCGCTTTCTCAAAAGAAAAAGGAGTTTCTCCCTTTTCCCTGATTTGCCTGAATTGGTCGAGGGATGAATCAAATAAAACCCGGTCATCTTCGCGGATGAATCCGCCGGATGGTTTCAGGGGGGATTCAATTGATCCGGGTCCCAGGTTTTTTACTTTAAAATCTTCGTGGGTCATTGAAATAAATTATCGATTAAAAAATCCGACATAAAAAAATTGCGTTCAATATAAAGGTCGCAACAAATGGGGGAAATATAAAATATTTTCAGGCTAATGATGTTTAAATTTAATTCGTTTCGGGTTTTCTATATTATTAAACATGCTCCATAACCGGGAACTGAATATGGGTTATTGAATACCGGATGTTTTATTCAGAAAGGAATTTTTGTCAGGTGCATGCTTGAAATTGAATCGTTCGAATATTTTCAATTCCTAATATTTATAATACAATGGTTTTTATCGCACATCATGCATACCGATAGCTTGTACAGGGAGGAGGTGAAGAAGATAATGAAAAATGAATAATTTTTGTATCCATTCAAGCTACTTTTTCCGCAGCAATTAAAAAGTTATTCACAAATTCCATGTGAATATTAATCTGATTAAACCCTGCGTTCAGAAGCTGTTCTTTGATTTCGCCCGGATCACACCGGATTTCGGCAGGTGGACCATGTTCCGTTCGGTCTTTTTTCCAGTCGGAGATTGCAAGCCTGCCGTTTGGTTTCAAAATCCGGTGGCATTCCGTTAGCGTTTTAACCGGTTCATCCAGCTCGTGATGCAGATTGATCATCAAAAGGAAATCCGCTATCCCGTCCTTCAAAGGCACCTGATATTCTTCCATCCTTAAGGGTATGATGTTTTCATATTTCATCATGATATGCTCATTCATCCAGTTGATCATGATATTGGATATGTCGCAGGCATAGATTTTACTGCCGGGATAAATCTTCGCCAGCTCGATGCTGAATAAACCTGTACCGGCACCCAGGTCGATGATGACTTCCGGCCTTTCCACCTTCGCTAACTCCAGTATTCGTGCTACGGGCAACTCTTTCAGTCGTTCAGGATTATTCAGCTTATGAAGTTTGGCCGGATCAAATCGTTTTCCTTCCATGGTTGTGCCTTGTGTGGTTTACCGCAATTAAGCGAATTATTTTTTCAGTTCCCTTTTAAAGACAAAACATAGCAAGGTAGACGATATAATCAATTCCAGCCAAACAATGGATATGATCATGATTTCTAAAATATATTCCCGCCTAATCCCGAATCTGGCAGAAATATAGATTAATGAAAATAATGCTGCCAGAAATCCGGTTAAAAAGGTAATTCGAAGGGCCTTGAATAAACCGTCTTTAGCAGCAAAAACCGGTATGATGGAGAATAATGCAAGGTTCATTAATAAAAACCCAGCCTCTTCAAGAGCGATAAAGATCCCGTGAGGATTGAATTGAGTAATCAATGCGATTCCTTCCGCTTCACCGTTGACCAGGCTTGGCTGAACCACGGAAACCTGAATGAAATAATTGGGGATCAATATGGCAGCCGATACTACAGAAAAAGCCATTCCTATCCGGCTGTATATTTTTTTACCGTCATCCGCATATTCATGTATGACAATAATCAGAATTAAAAAAAGTATGGAGATCAACATGGTCGGGTACATCCAGTAATAATCTCTCGGGAATCTCGACTCGATGCCGGTATACGGATACTCGAAACAACCGGAGGCACAACCCGGGCCGGAAAGGGGAGGGGTCTTGAAGGCGATGCTGAAAGTGATGAGGGTCGTGATAGAAGTCAGTAGCGAGATATAGAATCCAAAGCGCGCTTGTGGTCTATGATTTTTTTCCAGCGTTTCCATATAGCCTGTTTAAGGTTTTAAAAAATGATGAATCATCTCCAAAATTCATGAATCGGGTTTGATTATGTGGAACGGCCCTTTATGGTATACAATCTTCAAACTCTGATGGTGGAAATTTTCCTGGATATTAACGTTTTGAAGGATCGAATTCCCAGAAATCTTTAAAAAATCCTTCAATACCATGGCCTGTGCCATAATATGCTTTCCCATTAATTACAAATACGACCGCCTGGGCACGACTTTCTCCCGGAAAATACGCGAGTTGAGTCCATGTATCGGTGATTGGATCGTACTCCCACATATCGTTAAGTCGATTGATATGTCCAGCATTGGCCTCACCTGCGCCTCCAAGAATATATCCTTTGCCGTTAATGGAAAACCCTGCAGATGCATACCTTTTAGATCCCGGAAAGTTGTTGAGCTGCTTCCATTGGTCAGACGAAGCATCGTATTCCCATACATCATCCGAAAGATCATTGGAGCAATAAAGGCAAAGAGCGCCACCAATAAGATAAGCTTTTGAACCTATGGAGAAACCGGTAGCTTCCCACCGCGAGACACCCGGCAAGTCTGATTTTCTAGACCATGAATCATCAATTGGGGAATATTCCCACATTTTGTTTGAGAGATTACCGCTATTGTGTTCATAACCGGTTGTAACATAACCTTTCCCGTTGAGGGTATAAGCAACTGCGGATTCATAAGCCCATGTTTCATCACCGGTTCCCAGTGAAGCTGCTTGATACCAGTGATTATCAGTTGGGGAGTATCTCATTATTTTTTCACGATAACAACACTGCACTATTCTTCCTAAGCCAACATAGGCATTTGTGTCGATCACATATGATGACTGATTTTGGTAAGCGGATGTATGCCCTTCATTTGAGAAGTGGAATGGCGCAACCTCCGTCCACTGATCATTTGCAGGTTCATAACGCCAGCATTTCTTTTCTGTGGTTTTTATATTCTGTGTGCCTAAAGTTACGTAACCATAATCCCCGATTGCGAAAGCTACAGCCATTGCTCTTTCAGTATCCGGATAATTCTGCACTCTTCTCCAGACACCAATAATTCGAAATGTTTCAGATGAGATAACGTTTTGACCTCCGATGTCAATCCGGATAAATACATTAGTATCAATGGCGCATGCTGGGAGTTGAACAATGAGCGCGTTTGAGGAAGCACTCAAAATCTCTGCCTTGACATCTCCGAACCAAACAATCTGGTTGTCGGGAATGGGGTTGAAATTTTCCCCGCTAATAGTTACCTGAGTGTTGCCTTTGCCTTCCAAAGGAGTAAAGCTATTGATTGAAGGCGGCAAAAGAAAAAACGGGAATGAAAAAGTTGCAATCAAACTGTCTATTGGTATTGCGAGAACCGACACAGTTGAGACTGTATCGAACAGATTATTGGGAACATGAACTTTAATTTCAGTTGAGGACGCGGCGATAACGGTTGCCGGAACGTCACTAAAAGTAACAATATTATCATCTATTCCAGGCCCGAAATTTTCTCCTGAAATAGTTATTGTATTTCCCCACGTCCCGTTAGGCGGGTTTATGCCAGTGATTCGTGGTTGAATTATTTCAAAGTCGGTTTGAGTAAGCACAGTCTGACCAGCTACCGTGATTGAAATCGGATAACTGCCGGGTCTAATCCCCGGGGGGACCTTGACCCTGGTGTATTTCGGGGTACTTTCAAGTATCGCAAGGCTGGTGCCATTCATTTCAACATGACTGGTTTCGATTATCGGGCTAAAGTAATTTCCGTTTATTATTATTTCCGTATCTCTTGTTCCTTTCAGCGGCGTAAAATTATTTATTACTGGCAGATATAATTTTATATGCTCAGCGGATGTTATAGTTTGCGCACCTATTTTTAATGTAACCGGGGACCCTGGAACAGCCGCTTCATTTGAAATGACGACTCTGAGGTCATGAGAAGAATTGCTTATAATTTCGGCATCCTTCTCTAATATTAAAGCTGAAATCAGGTCCCTGGGCTTTGGGAAATTGTAGCCTGCTATTGAAACTGAATCGCCGAAAGTCACAAATAATGGGGAGACGGCCGAAATGATCGCCTTGTGAAGGATAAATTTTTTATTTGCTTTAACGGTGTGCTGTCCCAGCGTCAGGTAAATATCGTTTTCACCGGCAAGCGTATTGACAGGCACCATACAAATTATGCTGTCTTTTTTTAATCCTATGATCCGGGATGAATCCGAATTAAACGAAATTTTATGATTTGCCAGAACATCGCTGAAGAACGTTCCAATCACCAGGATTGTATCAGTGATCAGACCATTATCCGGGATGACGTTAGTAATTTCCGGGGCTTCGCATCCCATACTAATAAATTCCACCTGTTGGCCGTAAACAACGATGTTTTGACTCCTGGTGATGGCATAAGCCCTTATGTAATAATTCTTTTCTTTTATTAAATTGCGATTAGCTAAAGCAGAATAGATTCCGGACTGCGACCTTTCCCCCAATGTGATCTTATCGGAATTCCCCAGTACGGGATTCGGCTGATCGTCAAAAACAAAGCCATGGTCGGCAACACCATCACTGCCCGTGTTTAATACCTCCGCGTTTAATGTGGCTCCGTAAATCGTGATATCCGTGACGGCCTTTGTATCGAGGGCAGGGTAAAAGCGTGTGGCTACCTCACCTTCACGGCATTGAATTACGATAAATAAAAAAAATAAAAAAGAAATCCACCTGATGATTTTTGTGTTACTCATTAAAAATATCTAAACTTATAAAATGCTTACGTTGAAAAAGATCAGATGAAGATCGCAAAAATTTTACTTTTTTTTATCTTTTTGGCCGGCAATTTAAGATCTGAAGCACAGTCCAATTTTGTAAAGGGGTATTATATTACAAATAGCCTGGATACCGTAAGAGGCTATATAGAAGTCCGGTCAGGGTCATGGAATAATAAAAAATGTGTTTTCAGGGCAGAATTGAGTTCCAGGGCCGAGAAATATTACGCTCCTGACATAGACGGTTATGTTATTGACGACAAGGAATATTACGAAAGCCATGTTTACAGCGGTAGAAATGGGCAGAAGCTTAATGGATTCTTTAAAGTTCTTGTGCGAGGCAGCCTTTCGCTGTTGTATTATAAAACGAGATACTTTGCCGGGATATTAACTGGTGAAGTATATGAAATACCCAAGCGGGGCGAGCTAACCGATGAAGAGGAGTCAGCAAATTTTGCCTGGATGGGGGTGCTGAAATTGCTGATGAAAGATTGTGATTACCTGTCAGGGGATTTTCTGGAAAATGAATACCGGTCGAACCCGAATCTCGCGGAGATTTTTATAAAATATAATAACTGCATGAACAGCGTGTATTTTAAGACAAGGAATGTGAAAGTGAATCCGCATTTTGGTTTCGGCCTCGAACTTTCCCCCACGATCACCAAATTGAATCTGAATACGGATTTAGAAGGTGCGAAATTCAATGAAAAATTATTTTTTGGTTTTGGCGCATTCACCAAGATTTTCCTGCCGAAAATTGATGAAAATATAAGCCTGATTGCCGAAGCTGCATATAATAGTTACAGGGACTACGCTTATTTCAGCACTCAACAGACCAATAATGACGTCTGGGTAGATTTTTCAATTTTGAGATTACCCATTCTTATCCGGTATAATCCAAATCGATTTTTCTTCGATGCCGGAATTCAGAACCTGGTAATATTGGATCAAAATACCAGGTGGCGGGTTGAAACGTTTCAATCCAATACAATTTTGACAAGTGAGGATCAAATAGAACCATTGAACAAATGGTCTGCCGGATTCCTGATCGGGGCAGGAATAAGAAAAAAATTTTCAAATTATGCGATTGGATCTTCCTTGCGTTATTCCTTGAATCAATCTTTCGGGCACCCCAATAATCCGGTTATTCAGAGTATCGAACTATTGCTTTCCTTTCAGCTGACCAAATAGCAATTGGGAAAGTGACTTTAAAATATATCGTATGAGTAAGAAATATTTTATTAATACATAACATATTTTTTTTCTCCGTCAAAGCCCTATTTTTCACCCGCATGATGATATAGGGCATAATCGGACTTCAATGCTCATGGATAATTTGAAGGTTCGCAAAATCCCCGTCAGAATTATTCCCGACCCAGAGTCCGAGACTGCCTGTTTTGCGATCGTTCAGTTTCTCGATGCTTAAACTGGGCTCCTCGTTACCATTAACATAAGCCATAACATGAGGATAATGAACAACGATTTTTACATGGAACCAGTCGCTCGCTCCCGGTGCAGGGTTTACGGCTTTTTCAAATTTGCCATTATGCTTTTCCCTGAGAACATTCCAGGTATTTTCTGGATGTGAGACATATTGAACGGAATGGATTTTGCGGACCGGATCATCAGACTGGAAATTAAATGGACGAAAATATACGACATCATGAGTTTTATGATCGATTCCATGAAAAGCGACGCCGACGAAACTCTGTTGAATAACATCTTTTCCCCGGATATCCAGTTCGATTGTGCCGTTTGAAAATTCCAGTCCTTTTATCCAGGCGATGCCGTCGCCTTCATTTTTGGAGAAACGGATCCCGCTGATATCACTTTCGGAAAACGTGGATACCTGTCTGTTAGATACCTCGAGTTTATTATTTTGCTGTAAACTAACAAGGTCATAATTGGTGGTTTTTTCCTGGCCATTTGCACCCAGTGCGATTGAAAGTCCCAGGAATACGGATAAATGAATCCAGCTAATGGTTTTAACATTCGTTTTCATAATTACTTAGGGCTATTGTGTGTGGAGTTGAATTTAAACTTTAGAAAATAATAACAAAGTGCATTGATAATAATAAAGATGTATTCAGGGTAAGATGCCTTTTTTAATTAACGGGCAGGGTTACGTTTATGTTTAAAATTTATTCTTATCTGAGGCTGTATAAAATTCAAATCAGATGATTTGCTTAAACTGATGGTTAATTAGCATAAAGCAATTAAATAATAGGATATTTTAATCACTAATTGCTTAAATCAATAATTAAAAAAATTATCCATTTAAATATTTTACTGTTTTAGAAGGTTTTAGTTACTTACAAGTTAAACCAAACACTATCCGTTATGAAAATGTTAAATTCACTTATCTCCAAAGGAGGAACTATCATGCTTTTATTAGCAATTTCTTTGGGAATTCAATTGAAATCAACTGCCCAGGGGGGCGTTACAGTTTATCAGTATCGAAGGGTTCCCAACGATAAAATTGAGGAATTTCTTAAACGTGAAACCACGTATTGGGCTATTGTGGCTGAAAAGGCCATGGCTGGGGGAAATCTTACATTCTGGGCCCTTCTTGAAAAAGTCGGAGGATATGACCTGGAGAATTCATCGAATTACTTATTCGTTAATACCTGTAAGGATATTGACAAAATAGGCGATGTATGGAACAGCGCCGGAACGGTATTCCCGAATGTACCCATGGATAAAATGGAAACCAATTCCATGAGTACGGTAACAAGCATGTTTTTCCTTGAAGACAGGGGATGGCAACAAGCCGCTAACGCTGATCCCAGCAAAGATTTTATGTATATAGCCATGGTATATCATAATACTAACTATCCTGACAGCCTGATTTCACTGGAAAATAAATACTGGGGACCCTTTATTAAGTCAGCTATGGATAAAAATCAAACCACACAACGTGCATGGGGTAATACAAGGATATTATCCCCATCCGGAGATAATATAAAAGCAACCACTGTTTCGTACGATTTGTATCCCAATCTAAAAGAGGCGCTCATCCCAACCTGGAACCCCTCCACAGTTTTTCCCGAGAAGGGATTATCTGAAATAAATAATATTGAACTTGGCAGGAGGGGTGGGGCTATTTACAGGATTGTTAAAGCCGTATCTGCGGAGGGCATGTAGGCAGGCGGACCATCGTTATCACTGCTCTTTATATTCGGTTACGCGAAGGGGACTCTGATAAAGTCGGTTATCGGCCATCTTTATCGGAGCCCCTTCTGTTTTTACACACCCTTAAATTGATTCTGATGTGGGGAGCATTTACAGTAGCCTCTATTATTCCATATCTTCAATCGCATTCATTAATCCTTTGGCTATGCCTTCTGCCACATATATCAACATCCTTGGCGGTAGTTGTTTACACCCTTAACATACCACGGAAGCCCCTGGCGGCATAGTAAGAATCTGCACCATTGTGATACACGAAGACATGATCGTAGCGGCGATCACAAAAGAGGGCACCGCCTAGTTTTCTGATCCCGGCAGGAGTCTTCACCCAGCTTGATGTTTTCAAATCGAAATTTCCAAGTTTCTGCAGCTCCCGGTACTGCTCTTCCGATAAAATTTCAATGCCCATAGTTGCAGCCATATCCATAGCATTATTTTTTGGCTTATTCTCTTTCCTTAACTCCAGGGCTGCCCGGTCGTAACAAAAACTTCTTCGGCCCGATGGGCTTTCCGCTGAGCAGTCATAAAAAATATAATCGCCCGTCTTTTTATCACCCCCGATAGCTATCGGGACAACTACATCCGGTTCACCGCCGGTTCTTTCCATTTCATTGAGCGACCA
>DATDPY010000414.1:0-9329 GCA_035292565.1 Cyclobacteriaceae bacterium
ATTCATTGACGAGATCGCAGAAATGGATATCAGCCTTCAGGCTAAATTGCTCCGGGTAATCCAGGAAAGAGAGCTGACCAGGATTGGTGGAAATACAAGGATCCACCTGGATGTAAGGATTATCATTGCCACGCATAAGGATCTCGCTAATGAGGTTAAGAACGGGAGATTCAGGGAAGATCTGTATTACAGGCTTCTTGGATTGCCAATCCTGATCCCTCCCCTTCGCCGGAGAGGGAACGATATCCTTATCCTGGCTAAATATTTCCTGGAAGATTTCTGCAGAGAAAACAAGTTCCCAAAAAAGATCCTCACAAAGGAGGCCCAGGAAAAACTGATGAAGTATAGCTACCCGGGGAATGTGAGGGAATTACGATCGATAATCGAGCTCGCTTCAGTAATGTCAAATGATGACCAGGTCACTCAAAATGAGATCAATTTCACGCAAATAGAAAACGAAGATTATTCCATGCCTGAGGAATACACCCTGAGGGAATTCACTTTCAGGCTTATAAAAAATCTCCTGAAAAAATATGACCAGGATGTATTGCTGGTCGCAAAAAAACTGGATATCGGAAAATCAACTATCTACCGGTATCTGAAAGAAATGAAGGAATAACACCTTCATCGACGAGAATGTTCAAAGGAAAATATATCGATCTTCAGTACCTTCATCAAATATGCGAAGGTGATAAACAATTTATTGCCGATATGATTGACACATTTCTGAAAAGTGCTCCCGGGGTACTGGTAAAGATGAGGGGACACACGGAAGCCAGGGAATGGAAACAACTTGGCGATCTTGCACACAGTTTCAAAACCTCGCTGATGTTCATGGGCATTCAATCACTCTATGACGCCATAAAAATTGTTGAGTATTCCGGTCGCCAAAACCAGGATAACGGATCCTTGTCTCAGCAGGTGGATAAGATCGATACGATCTGCGGGGCTGCCATCAGGGAATTAAGTACCTTCCGGGAATCGATGAAATAACATTTCCTTTAATTCAGCGGATGTCTCCCGTTCAGGAATGCTCTTTAAATTCACTCACGAAATGCTTCAGTATCAAACCGTCGTTTTGTTAAAATAGATTTCGAATACAAAATACCTTGATTTACTCAGGTAAAAAGAACGGCAGAGTACCCCGCATCTTAACGCATTGCCTGATTTTGTTTTCAGGTCGGCATTTTTAATTTTGTCCAGGGTCCCTTTCCTGGCCGTTTCCAGAAATCCTTCATAAAACAAAACTGAAATCTCCTTCGAGACCAGGTCGTCCGATTGAAATCCTGATATTTTTTCCAACGCCGGATTTACCAGTATAATATTTCCTGAATGGTCACACACCAGCAATCCATGGGATATTGAAGCAATAATCGCCCTAAATGAGTTAAGGAGAACTTTCTCTTCTCCAGAATCTCTTTCCCGGAGATAAACGACGGATAAGATCCGATACTCCCGGTCTGCTAGGTATGCCTGCAACACCTCTTCAACGACGCTTAAACGATTCCCTGACTGATCGTAAATATTATATTTTACGAGCGCATGCCTCCCCTCCTGTTTTATAGCTGAATTATAAAAGGCAATCAGGCGGCCATGATCTGATTTATCGATAACCGATAACCAATTGCTTTTAGGATCTATCCGGAGTTTAAATTCGGAAGCCGTGATATCACTCGGAAAAATCCTGGAAATCATTCCTGCGGGATCCTTATCAAGAAGAATGAGCTCAAGCCTGTCAAGCAAAGCAGCGATCGTCTTTAGCCCGCTAAATCCTTCACTGTCAGGGCTAACTGTCTCTCTGGATGTCTTAGCCAGTATGGGTAAAAAACGCTCCGACATCTCATATATCATTTTAACATCGGATTCATTCCATTTAAAACCGGCATCTGTTTTCTCGATAAACAACACTCCGAAAAGCTTATTCTCAATGATAATAGGCTGATCAATTCTTGCTGTCTTCTCCGGAAACAGGAATCGCTTACCGGTAAATTCTGCATACCTGGGGTCATTTGTGCAATTGTCCGTAACTACTGATTCATTGCCCCGCATCAGTTCGAAAAATATCGGATATTCTTCTTTAACCAGGTCAGCGCCTGCATACAATTTTTTTTCATGGTTATCATATTCCCCGAGGCTTACAAGACGATTGTATCCCTCCATACGAAGCAGGCCGGCGCGGTCTGCATTCAGCATATTGGCAATATTATCAAGGTCGGAAATCAAAATATCCCCGGGTTGATCCTGTTTGGCAATTATGGATTCGAGGATTGTATTCAGGAAGTGGATTCTCTGTTTATGCCTGTCGTTTTCTTCTCTGAGATCTTTCGCAGATCTGTCCCTGGCTGAGATTTCTGCAGATAGTCCGACAATGTCCTGTTTTAATTTCTCGGCCGATGAAATGGATGACTTGAATAATTTATACCTGGAATAATATGCGAACGTCACAAAGATCATAAGGAATATGCTTCCGAATACCAGGAAATAAAGTACATTCTTCGACACCCATTTATTTTCGTTGATCCGTGCTTCCTTTTTCAGTAATTCAACCGCCTGGTCCCTGTTCTCATTTTCAAGTACGGATAATTTTGAAGTATACTCCAGGTCGGCGGATAGATCGGCAATGCTGTCATTAAGTTTCTCCTTCAGTGTCTGATATTGAAACGCATTTCTATAATCCCCCATAGCGGAATACATTAACGATAATTCATCATACGCTTTTACCTTCATCATCCGGTTTCCTGCATCTTCGGCTTTTCGCCTGGCGAGGGATAAGATGTGAATGGCAGAATCAGGCCTTCCCAAAGCCCGGTATAATCCGGAACTGTTCCAGTAGATATCATAAAATTCATCAAGCCGGTTACTGCCTGAGTATAATGCGTATGACTTATCAAGATAGGATCGCGCTGAATCAAGATCCCATTGGAGATATAATTTACCAAGACTGCTGTATACCTTTGACAACCTTTCATTATCGTTTCCAGCTTCAAAAATTGATGCTGCTTCTAAATAATTTTGCACGGAGGAGCTCAGTTCATCTTTCAGTTCGTATACACGGCCGATATTCTGGTGATCCATCCCAAGACTTATGATATCATTTAAACCCCGATCTATAACCAGGTTTCGATTATAAATATCCAGACTTTTATCGTATGCCCCTGCCTCGAGAAATACGAGGGCAAGGGTTGTATTTGCTTTTCTTTCGAGGCCAGGATTATTAATGCTCTTTGCCAACCCCTGTGCCAACGAACAATAATATTCAGCCTGGTTGTTTCGCCCCAGGAAGTAATAGGTAACGCCCAGGGTATTGGCTGCTTCCGATTTTCCTGCCCTGTCGTTAATATTTTCTGCCAGGTTTAAAGCCTGTTGGGCAAGATGTTGCGACAGGATAATGTCTGATTCGGAATATTTTGAAGCAAGTTGGTTAATCAGCGATACCCTCTCCCGCCCCTCCCTTGAATTGATCATTGCTTCAAGACTGTCGGGCAGTCCCTGGGAAAAACCAATCCTCCCGCAAAAGATCATCCAGAATAAAATCACTGATCGCCCACTCATGGTTGTCGTTCTCAAAACTTATATAAATTTATGAAATGTTGGGCCGTTGTTTGCTTCTTTATGTAAATTACGGGCAAAATTTAATCCCTGGCTTTGTTATTTTCACAATTATACAGGCTGCTAATTTTAATATTTCTGTTCTCAGCAACTACCTCAGGATGCAAATTAATCGGTTATAACAAAAAGGTAATCAGGGCTCGGGCACACATCCGACCCTATAACCATGCAAAAGACAATCACAGGAAAAGGACAAGGATTTACTGGATGAAAGATTATTAATCCGGTTCCGTGCACGATCTCCCTGAAATTCAACCGGAGTTCTGAGCCCAATGTCCATTCCACCGGTCAAATGCCGCCTTTTCGAGCATTTCCCTGTCTTCGGGGTGGGCGATATTGATCAATCTTCTTGCTCTTTCCTTCATCGACTGCCCATAAATATACGCAATGCCATATTCCGTAATTACATAGTGAACATTCGCCCTCGTGCTTACAACACCTGATCCGGAACGGAGCACCGGCACGATCCTCGGAATTCCTTTCCTGGTCCTGGAGGTCAGGGCGATAATCGGCTTTCCACCCCTGGAGTAAGATGCTCCGCGAATAAAGTCCATCTGGCCACCTACACCGGAAAAATGTTTTGTTCCGATTGAATCAGCACATACCTGGCCGGTGAGGTCGATCTCGATTGCGGAATTGATTGCGGTAACTTTTGGGTTTCTCCTGATTATCCTTACGTCGTTTACAAACGATACATCCATCATGGCAACCCTTGGATTATCATCAATAAAATCATATACCTTCTTCGTGCCCATAGCGAACGAAGAAACGATATGACCCGGGACAATGGATTTTTCAGAGTTGGTTATGACTCCTTTTTCAAACAACGGAATAAGACCGTCAGAGAACATCTCCGTATGAACGCCCAGTTTCTTATGGTTCATTAGCCTCGACATCACCGCATTGGGGATCCCTCCGATGCCCATCTGTATCGTTGCCCCATCCTCGACAAGAGACGCAACATAATCGCTCGCTTTTTCCTCGTCAGGATCAGGGTTATGCAATGGAACTTCGATGATGGGTGAATCATGTTCCACAAATGTTTGAAAATTGCTGACATGCATGCAGCCATCACCCAGCGTCCTTGGTACATGCCTGTTTACCTCGGCAATGACGTGTCCGGCGCTTTGTACTGCCGCAAGGGAAATATCAACGGAGCTTCCCAGCGAAACATAGCCATGTTTATCCGGTGGCGAAATATTCATAAGTGCAACATCGATCTTTACGACCCTGCTTCGCATAAGATGAGGAATTTCGCTCAGAAATGCGGGGATGTAATCAGCATATCCATCCATCGTTGCTTTTCTTACATTTGCTCCGACAAAAAAAGATTCAAGCCGAAAGACACCTTCATATTCGGGTTTTACGTAATCAGCTTTACCCTCATGATGTATATGCACGATGCGCACATTCCGAAGTTCTCCGGCCCTGTTAATCATAGCATCGATCAATATCTGTGGGGCTTGCGACACTCCGTGGATGAAGACAGTATCGCCCGATTTTATAACTTTCACGGCTTCTTCGGCAGTTGTAAAATTCATAAAAATTTATTTAAGAATAATAAAAAATAATTCGTCAAAAATCCCTTCCGGCCCAGTAACCCGACAACTAAATATCAAATTTATAAGGTTACAATCTCATATTGAAATTAACTTCGCAGTACTGGAAATTATCGAAATTACCGACTTATGCAGGACGTGATTGTCATAGGAGGCGGCATTGTCGGCCTCGCAACTGCCTATAAGACGCTTCTGTCGATGCCATCATTAAAAGTAACTGTATTGGAGAAAGAAGATGGACTGGCAAAACATCAGACGGGCAACAACAGCGGGGTGATCCATAGCGGGATATATTACAAACCAGGCAGCCTAAAGGCGAAAAATTGCATCGACGGCTATAAACAATTGCTGGAGTTCAGCCGATCCAATGAGGTGCCGCATGAAATTTGCGGCAAAATTATTCTGGCAACCCGTCCGGAAGAACTGAATGCACTCGACAGGATCTATGCAAGAGGAATGGAAAACGGATTGTCTGGCTTGAAAAAACTTAATGGCGACCAGATCCGGGAAATTGAACCCCATGTCCGCGGGATTGCCGGAATCCAGGTCCCCCAGACCGGAATTATCAATTACCGTGTATTGGCTGATAAACTTGCCTGGAACATAAAAAACATGGGCGGCACGATCCGGCTCAATGAAAAAGTCGGCCGAATCAACAATACCGGTAACTCCCGGAACGTACAGACCACCCGAGGCGAATATCCTTTCAGGCTTATCGTAAATTGTTCGGGGCTGTACTCCGACAAAATTGCATTGTTAACAGGCAGCCCCCTTAATATTAAAATAATCCCATTCAGGGGAGAATATTACAGGATTCGTACCGAAAAAAAGTTTCTCGTGAAAAACCTGGTTTACCCGGTTCCGGACCCAAATTTCCCTTTTCTGGGCGTACATTTCACGCGGATGATCGATGGAAATGTCGAAGCCGGCCCCAATGCAGTGTTCGCCTATGCCAGGGAGGGTTACCGGAAAACCGATATTCATCCTGGGGAACTTGCCGAATCGATATTTTGGCCGGGCTTCAGGAAAATCGTATCGAAATACTGGAAGACGGGTCTCGATGAAATGATCCGTTCTTATTCAAAAAAGGCTTTTACCAGGGCATTACAGCGGATGATACCTGAAATCACGGAAGATGATCTCGTAAAGGGAGGATCCGGCGTGAGAGCACAGGCTTGCGACAGGAATGGCTTCCTTCTCGACGATTTTCTGATCCTTGAAAATGACATGGCTATCAACGTTTGCAACGCACCGTCGCCTGCCGCCACGTCATCTCTTTCCATCGGTACCTACATCTCACAGAAGATTTTCCAAAGATTCGCATGATCACCGGGACGCAAGTAAGTAACCGATTTCTTTCACCCTTTTCGATGCATTATCGCCCAAATTATTATTAATTTAATTCCAATTTTGAATAAATTATCCCGGGATCCGGGAATAAACTTTAATCATGGTTGAAATGCGGGATTTAAATCAAAAAAAAATGCACATCGCTATTTCGGGAAATATTGGAGCCGGAAAAGTCTCACTTGCCGAAAAGCTGGCCAGTCATTATCACATGCAGGTCATATTCGAAGAGGTTGCGAAAAATCCCTACCTGGGAGATTTTTATATGGATATGACACGGTGGGCTTTCCATATACAGGTTTTTTTCCTGAATTCCAGGTTCAGGCAGAACCTCAGGATCCAGGCAACATCGGATAGTGTGATCCAGGGAAGGACCGTTTATGAGGATGCCTTCGTTTTCGCCAAAAACCTTAACCAGGCCGGGCTGTTAAACGACCGGGATTATCAGACGTATCTCGATATCTACCAGACCATCAAGCCATTTATTACACCCCCCAACCTGATGATCTACCTCCGCACAGGGATTCCCAAACTGGTCAGAAATATTCAGGAACGAAGCCGTGCCTTCGAGAATTCGATCCGGCTGGATTATCTGAGGGACCTTAATAATCTTTATGAACAATGGATCACCGAATACAAGGAATCTAATTTGCTTGTTATCGAGGCCGATAAAATTGATTTCATCAACAATGTTGAGGATTTTGCTTACATTGTTCGCCTTATTGAATCGGAAATACATGGATTATTCAGCAAAAAAGACCCGGCTGTCTAGGTTGAATATGAGAACGCGGTGTTAAACAAGGAAGATCATTTCATTCAATGAGTAATCCAAAAATTGCCGTTTTACTTCCATTCAGGGATGCCGTAAGGACGATCAGGAGGTCGGTTGAGAGTATTCTAATTCAGACACTCCAGGACTTTGAACTTTTGCTTATAAACGATGGCTCAACCGACGGTTCACGTGAAGTCGTTGAAAAAATAAGCGATGACAGGATCCGGATCATTGATTTGCCTTCCAGTGGAACGGTTACAGCACTCAATGAAGGCATTTTTTTGAGCAAGGCCGGTTACATAGCCCTGATCGACCCCCATGACCTGGCCCGAAATGACCGATTGCAAATGCAATTGGATTACATGGAGAAAAATGGTGATGTAGATGTAATATCGTCAACGGTGAGCTATGTTCTGGAAAGCCCGGGGAGAAATATCAGATCCTATATACAATGGTCGAATACGATCCGGGACAGCCGTGAAATATTCCATAAACGATTTATCAATTCCACAGTTCTTTATTCAACGATCATGTTCCGGAAAGAATTAGTGAATTCATACGGAGATTTTGAGAACGGCGAATTTCCCGAAGACTATGAAATATTTCTTCGATGGATGGATAAGGGTGTACGATTTGAAAAACTTCCCGAAGAGCTCACCGAATGGCACGATGATTTACAGCGTTTATCGCGAAGGCATCTTAAATATAATTCATCCGCGGCAGCGAAAATCAAAGCTAAATACTTTAAGTCGTGGTTTCAGGGGTATTTTAAACGCAGGCCGGAATTATTTCTATGGGGCGCCAATCAAGCCAACCTGAATAAAACCACGCCGCTGGCAAAGGAAGGTCTGAAAATTTCAGGATTTGTGGAAATGGATGGCAGCAAGACCGACTTCTTTGAAGAGAACCCCGTTTTCAATATTGAACAGATCCCTGCGAGAGTATTCATCATTTGTTTTGTAGATCAGTATGAACCTGGCGAGATTCCCGAAATATTAACGCAAAAAGGACTTGAGGAAGGCACACACTTTATCCTTATGAGTTAAATGTTTCCAGGCTCGAAAACCCTTGTTCTGTTATGCTGGATATTATTATCGGCCGCTTCATGCAATGATCCCTATCAGAAGGAATTTGAAATCCAAAAAACTGTCCACGCGCCGAACGGGATGGTCGTTTCCGCCAGCGCAATTGCATCAGAAACAGGCAGGCAGATCCTGCGCAGGGGCGGGAACGCTATTGATGCCGCTGTTGCCGTTCACTTTGCACTGGCCGTTGTCTTTCCCGAGGCAGGTAATATCGGCGGTGGAGGTTTCATGGTGATCAGGCTGCACGACGGCTCAAGTTACACACTGGATTTCAGGGAGACAGCGCCTGGAAAGTCAAATGAAACTATGTACCAGGATGAAGACGGAAATGTTATCAGAAATTCCAACCTGTTTGGACACCTGGCCAGCGGGGTGCCCGGCTCGGTCGACGGAATGGTAAAAGCGCATGAGAGATTCGGTAAGCTCGATTGGAAGGAACTTCTCGAACCGGCAATATCTCTGGCCAGCATGGGATTTTCACTTACGGAACGACAGGCAAAAATATTGAATTCCAACCAGGTGAATTTCCTGCTTGTGAATACCCGTTCTCCTGACTTTCTTCTTAAAAGCCAGTGGAATGCGGGAGATATCCTGAAACAGAGGGACCTTGCAGTAACCCTTGCCCTTATCCGGGACAGGAAAAGGTCGGGGTTCTACCAGGGAATAACCGCCGACAACATCATAAACGAGATGACCAGGGGGAAAGGACTTATTTCCAGGGTTGACCTTGATAATTATAGTTCTGTCTGGCGGGAACCTGTTACAGGATATTATAAAAACCATAAAATAATTTCAATGGGCCCTCCGTCGGCAGGCGGGATTGCCCTGATCCAGATGTTAAAAATGGCTGAGCATTTCAATACCGATTCAATTTCCTGGCATGATCATCGTTATATTCACCTTCTCTGTGAGATAGAAAAAAGGAGTTATGCCGACAGGGCTGAATACCTTGGGGAT
>DATDPY010000415.1:0-3525 GCA_035292565.1 Cyclobacteriaceae bacterium
CTTTCAGTGTTAAAGGGATCATCAAAGAAGGCGCAAACGTTCTTAAAGCGGAAGTCGCCAATGTATACCGCAACCGGATAATCGGGGATCTGAAGCAATATGGCGATCTTAAAGATCTTTGGACCACGTCCCCGGTCGATCAGTTTCTCAACAGGAATATGCCGTTGAAGGAGTCCGGACTGATCGGCCCTGTTACACTGATGAGGATAAATCCAATGGAAATTATTTTGGAATGAACAGAATTGTTGTTGATCAGCTTGTCCCGGCAATGCTGAATATTCTTTGACTCGTGAATCATAAGACATTTTTAGATCATTTGGCGCCCGGCATGGGGAGAGGAGGCGATGTGTGCGATGTGTTGAAGATATGAGATATTAGATATTTGATATTTGATAGGCGATAGGCGATGTGAGATGTGAGATGTTCGATGTTCGATGTTCGATGTTCGATTTTAATATAGAGACTATAACAAAGATCGCCAGCCGTCGATAAAAATAAAAATAGCCAGGATCAGGAACAGGACAGCCGATAATAATGAGAAAACGGTCCGGATATTTCCTTTGATTAATTTGCCGCCTGAATGACTGAGCCAGGCAAGCAAAACGCTCCAAATGAGGGAAGCCGCGAAGAAACCCGCAAGGAAATACAATATGTCAAATTTTGAATGGATAGGCTTAGAAGCGATCATGCTTCCGCCAACGGTAGCGAACCAGAGAATGGATGTGGGAGATGACAACGCAAGAGCAATGCCAAAAGCTACGGGGCCGTATCCCGATAATTTTTCATATATTTTTGGTGGTTTGCCGATCGTATTTATCCTGTTCATTGACCTTGCCAGCATCCTGATACCCATGGCCATTAAAAATAACGTGCCGGCAATCCAAAGGGCCCACCTTACCCATATTTGTTCAATAAACCGGCTTATCCCATAAACCGATAACGAAGCATAAACCAGGTCCCCGAATGTTGATCCGATTCCAATCTTCATGGAATGGAAAAATCCCTTTTCAACACCCGACTTAATGATGGCAATGTTCACGATGCCGAGATCGAGGCATAATGAAAGACAAAGCAGAAATGCGGATAAGAAAAGTTCCATTCATGATCGCGTTGGGAGCAAAGTTAACCAGGTTAACATTACTTTTAATCCCGGATGATGATCCTATCCAAAAAGAAATTCGGAAGGAATATCATTTATCCTGACAATGTCCCTGATCTTTCCGGGTACATCAAAACCGCGAGAGCATTGAACCGTGCATGAACGGCATTCGCTGCATGATAATGAATCAATTCCCGAAATCGATAATGCTTTCTTAGCGGTAGGAAAGTTACGGTAGCCATAGGCATACATATAACCCCGCATCAGGTTTGGAATATCGAGGCCCTTCCTGCATTGACG
The DNA here is from genome assembly GCA_035292565.1 of Cyclobacteriaceae bacterium. GTDB lineage: Bacteria > Bacteroidota > Bacteroidia > Cytophagales > Cyclobacteriaceae > DATDPY01. The sequence continues at coordinate 1,400 of DATDPY010000415.1, forward strand.
GACACACTGATGGCATTGCGTACAATACAGTCCGGGTGAAGGATTTTGGAATGCGAGTTTGAGGTCAGTAAGCTCTTCACGCGTAAGTTTATAATCATTATTCAGAAGTAGGTTCTTTTCGAGTTCTTCATAACCGGTCATTCCGGAAACAACGGAGGTGATATTTTCATTTTGCAGAACCCATTTCAGCGCCGCATGGGTATTCACAGGCACTTTCCTTTCCCTGTCCCAATAAGCACCCGCCGTGGTTTTCATAGCCACGATCCCCAGGCCCGCCTTTACCGCATAATCAATCGCCTCTTTCAGTTTATTATCTTTTTCATTTTTGAAATTGTATGCGGTCATGACGACGTCGTAGATCCCGGCATCGGCAGCAGCCCGAATGGCCTCATCACAGAAACTATGCGTGGCAATGCCGATGAAACGCGTCTTGCCGGATTTTCTCAGGTCATCCATAGCCCGCATCAGCGGCTCGAAAAAAACCGATTCCCTTTTTGCAGCGAAGGCGAGATATATTATATCCACATGGTCCAGCTTAAGGCGCATAAGTCCATCCTCGATATCTTTTACATACCGGGGACCGGCTTTCGGATCGGTAAAGATTCCCTCTTTATGATTTATGCCCAGGGGCGTAGACGCCGTTGAGACATAAAATGAATCGCGCGGAAAGTTTTTAAAAAGTTCGCCCAGCATCTTCTCATTATTGCCTTCCCCGTAATAGCTCGACGTAGAAAATAATTTTACCCCGGCATCATAGGCTGCTCTGACCAGCCGTGAATTCTGGGTATCGCCCGTACCCATGCTGATCAGCGGCAAGCGAATGCCGGTACGGCCCAGTACACGGGTCAGGGATTTACCCTGATTTTTCTCAGGAATTAATGGCTTAGAATAAGCTGTTTCGATTTTTGGGAGAAATGCGAGCGAGGAGATTCCCAGCAGGCTTTTTCCCAGGAATATACGGCGTGAATTCTTTTCCATACAGGTAAAAAATCAGGTTTACGAAAAGATCAAAAGGCCTTAAAAAATAACCGGTCCATGGGATCCGGGCGCTCCCTTCATTTCCAGGGAGTTGGCGGTATAAAGGTATTTACAAATGTTTATAATCGAAAATAAATACTTATGAACCGATTTTTCCGGATTGTACTTCATAATTTACCTTTCCATTAATGGCTTACCGGCCGGTGTAAAGCAAATTGTTCAATTATTAATTTAAACAGCTATGAAAAATTTAAAAAATTCAGTGCGGCTTATCGGCAACCTGGGAAGCGACCCTGAAATCAGGAATTTATCGGATGGCCGCCCAGTCGCAAGGTTTTCGCTTTCAACTTCAGAAAATTACAAAAACCGAAAGGGCGAAAAAGTGCAGGAAACCCAGTGGCATAATATTGTGGCCTGGGGAAACCTGGCCAAGATTGCCGAGAAGGTCTGCAAGAAAGGATACCGGGTGGCTGTCGACGGGAAACTGACCAACCGTTCCTACCAGGACAACCAGGGAAACAAGCGGTATATTACCGAAGTGATCGCCGATGAGCTCATGGTGGTCAACGGGGAAAAGAAAACCCAATAGACCCTGAGCCGGGACCTGCCAGGCTGTTTAGGTACAGCCTGGTTTTCTCCCCTCCCGTCTTTTCAGGTAAACAACTCCCGCCAAAGGTGGTGGCTTTATGTGGCAGAAAGCATAGCCATGAGAACATTACCACCATAAAAGATTGCGGGTTTTAAAGTTGAACTAAAATATACAGATGTTTTATTCAACCGCTTCGAATTCAAAAGTAATTTTCCGGAATTTCCCTGAATAAAAATTCCATAATATTTCTATTGGCAGGCTGTCGTTGTTGTAGGTAATAAAAATATCCGCTTTTTCCCCGCTGATACTTGTGAAGAATCCTTTTTGCAGCCTGTCATAATCATCATAGGAAAACCGGATGTATCCTGTGATCTTCAAACTGGAATAGTTCGATACATAAGCCCTCGCCAGCCTGCCAAAGGAATCATAAATGTATGATTCAAATACAGCCCCGGGGCCTGGCTCCCCCTGTACCCGTGATATGATCCTTTCATAATCATCATAAGTATAATGGGATTTTTTGCCGGCGCCATCCGGACCCGTCTCAATCGATTCTAAG
>DATDPY010000416.1:0-12271 GCA_035292565.1 Cyclobacteriaceae bacterium
AGAACGAGTATAATCAATACAGACCCCATGATTCATTAAAAGGACTTACACCGGAACTCTATCTGATAAATTATAACAATGAAAACAATAATTAAATATCTTTGAATCACTGGCACTAAAAATGGGGAAGCTTACAATTTATCTATATTATTTTGTCGGGCTAGTTCTATATTTTTTCAGAGAATCTGGCCTATTATTCCACCCTTTATGCTTTTTCTCAAAATGCAATTAACCCGGTTCCTATATTTTAAAAAATTAAAAATCCCCCCCATTTAAAATGGTTTTAAAAATATCTCAATGATCTTTTATTTTACGAATAAAAAAATTGTTTTCAGGATGGTCCTTTGGCAGGAATTCCGGGAGAAAACTTTGTTCAATGAATTTACCGGCATGCAATATGGGTATAATACCTTCTGAATAGACACAATGTTACTTTTCAGCTTGTTTAATGCCGGAAGATCCGGGGATTCCCGGGATGGGCGGAGAATAAAAATCGTAGAAATACGTATTAAACAGGATAGATCTACGATCTCTTGTAGGTCACGAAATGTTATCTAAATAGGGTATGGTAGGTTGGTTCGCTCAACAGTATAATAGCTCACCCTCTTCGCTCCGGAGTACCGGAGATTCGGCGGTCGAAGAAAGCTGAAAACAAGTACTCAAAGTAATGCAGAATTTTCAATCATCAATCATCCATCTTCAAACTACAGGCAGCAGGCATTCGAGTAATGGATCGTCCGGGTGAGATGAATTTCTTCTTATTTTACATTTTAATTCACTATCTTAAACATTATTTTTTCAAACTAATTATTCAAACCATGCCTGGAAAATTCAGATTCACTTTCGGCCCGTGGAACATCCATGAAGGCGCGGATGTTTTCGGCCCCCCGGTCCGCGGTACTTTATCATTTGATAAAAAGTTAAAAATGTACAAATCCCTCGGTTTCGATGGCGTACAGTTTCACGATGACGATGCCGTCCCTGAACTTGAAGGGAAATCACTGTCGCAGATACAAACTGAGGCAAACAATCTTAAAAAAAAACTTGATAATTCCGGCCTTAAAGCCGAGTTCGTCGCGCCCCGTTTGTGGGAAGACCCGAGGACGATTGATGGCGGCTATACGGCCAACGATCCTGCATGCCGGAAATATGCAGTAGAGCGGTCGAAGATATCCATCGATATCGCCAGGGCGCTCGGCACGGATCTGCTTGTACTCTGGCTGGCGAGGGAAGGCACTTATATCCGGGAAGCCAAAGACAGCAAGGTGTCGACCGAAAGGCTGGTCGGGGCCATCAATGAAATGTTATCCTACGATCCCGGTATCCGGATATGCATAGAGCCCAAGCCGAATGAACCGATGGACCATGCCTATATCCCGACCACAGGTCACGCCATTGCCTTGAGTGTGCTTACCGACGATCCGGCAAGGGTTGGAGTAAATATCGAAAGCGCCCATGCCATCCTTGCGGGCCTGGACCCGTCCGATGAAATGGGATTCGCCCTGGCACATAAGAAATTATGGACTGTCCATTTAAATGATCAGAACGGGCTTAAATTTGACCAGGACAAATCATTCGGTTCGGTAGACCTGCGAAGGGCCCTGAACCAGGTACGTATCCTCGATAAAAACAATTATGGAACCAACGGTGAATGGGTGGGTCTGGATGTCAAAGCCATGCGGACTCAAAAAGATGACAGGGCAACGGCCCATTTATCCAACAGCCTCGAAATGTTTAAACATTTGCTCGAGATTTCTCGCAGTCTGGAAGATAAGATGATAGATGACTTTATAAAGGAAAGAGATTACGAAGGGCTCGATCTGTACATTATGAAAAGACTGCTGGGAAAGTAATTCAAGTAATGGTTCACAGTATGTGGTCAGGGGTCCGAGGTCCGGGATCCGAGGTCAGAGGTCCGATCATTCTGTTCCCCAGTATGTGAAATATTCAATTCCTGCCAACAAGTTCGCTGTATAATTCGACCGTCCTCTCCCGGTTCTTGAAGTTAATATACACAGGAACCCGATTCTGAGATTCGATCTGGATGTAGGGTTCGTGGCCGGTCTTTATGAACATCTTGACTTTTCTCGTATCGGCCAGCCTGAAATTCCCAATTTTCGTCTTGCCGAATGCGTAGCCGTTGCTCCTCATTTCAATTTTTGGGAGCGACCGTACCGTATCGACCCCGGTGATCTCAGAATATGGGATTGTCATTCCATACATCCCTTTAATCGTGAGAGCCTGATTATTAGTCGACACCCGGGTTTCGCGATTGGTCATGATGATAAATATGGCCGGAATGATCATGGCAAGGAATATTATTGTAACCATCATAACTAAATTGCCGCCGGATTCTTCCCGTTTGGCAGAATCATTAACCGGGCTGCCAATCAATTCCTGGATGACACGGCTAATCTCCTCCGGCCTGCCGGTCCCTATCCTGACGACGGAATTCCTGTTATGGAATCGCAGTTCGATGGCCCGTAGTCCAGTAACATTGTATAGCCAGCCATTTGGAATCATGTGGATCCCTATTCCATAAATTACAGAATTCCTTACGGGCCTGCATGATTTGATATCGGACAGCTTAAAGGATTTTCCAAATAATCCCAGACCGAATTTAAATGAAACATGCGTAGCATCAATCAAGATGGTCAATTTATAAAATACAAGGAGGCAGAACAGAAAAGTGAGAGCAAGAAATAACATCAATATACTTACCGGGTTAAATGAAAAACCGGACATCGTCATTTTGCCCGCGAAGAATAAAAACAAAGAAAGCATCAGGGCAATGGAGAAAATTCCATATTGGGTGTATTTGCGGGGTTGCACAATATTATAAATATGTTAAATAAAGGTCTTAGCAATTGCAACGACCAGAGTTAGTTACACCAAGGTCGTAGCAAATGCTACAACCAGAAAGGTGGAAAAATAGAAATCCGGAAAAATTATTCCGGGTCATAAAAAATGGTTGGTTATCTAAATATCTGCAAGATAAAAAATTCATATCAAAATTTATAGCACCAGAGTTATTAAATAACATGTTGATCTGCGTTGTTAATCTTCGCAAAAGGAAGTATATTAATACCTGTCATATATTATTGTCCTCCAAAACAATCCGTTTTCCTTCTATAAACTTATAACACTCTTTTAGCACAACAGGAGAAAAAAGGCAAACCGGCGACTTTCTCTTATTTTAATCAGAATCTTGCCAGGGAGGAATTTTTAAATAGAAGAAAGTCATATGAGTCCGACTGTAAATTCAATGATCAAACGTATTGCTTTTATCGGTAACTACCTGCCACGGCAGTGCGGAATCGCCACCTTTACCACCGACCTATGCGAGGCGGTCGCCTCCGCTTACAAAGATACTTCCTGTATTGCCCTGCCGGTCAATGATGTTGAAGAAGGTTATGAATACCCAGAGCGCGTGCGTTTCGAATTAATGGAAAAAGACATTGAGTCGTACCGCAGGGCTGCCGATTTCCTGAACATCAACAATGTGGATCTGGTATCGTTACAGCATGAATACGGCATCTTCGGCGGACGGGTGGGGAGTTACGTCATTACACTTCTGCGTGAATTGCGGATGCCGGTTGTGACTACCTTGCATACCATTCTTCGTGATCCCGATCCTGATCAGCGCCGGGTGCTTCAGGAAATAGCAGCCTTGTCGGACCGGCTTGTTGTAATGAGCAAACACGGATTGGAATTTCTAAAGGACATTTATAACATCTCGCCAAAAAAAATCGATCTGATTCCCCACGGCATTCCCGATGTACCGTTTGAAGACCCCAGTTTTCATAAGGATTTATTCGGTGTGGAAGGCAAAAGTGTCATTCTCAGCTTTGGCCTGCTTTCGGCAAACAAGGGTATTGAAAATGTTATCTCTGCCTTACCATCAATTCTGGCAAAACACCCGAATGTCGTTTACATCATTGTCGGGGCCACACATCCCCATGTCATCCGGAATGAAGGTGAATCATACCGGTTATCCCTGCAGTGGCTGGCACGCGAAAAAGGTGTGGAAGCCAACGTGATCTTCTATAATCGCTTCGTGGCGCTCGAAGAACTTGTCCAATTCATCAGTGCCGCAGATATCTATATCACACCCTATCTTGATGCAGCCCAGATTACTTCCGGCACACTGGCCTACACTTTGGGAGCAGGCAAGGCAATTATTTCCACACCCTACTGGTATGCCGAGGAAATGCTTGCCGAGGAGCGGGGCGCGCTGGTGCCCTTTCATGACCCGGAGGCCATTGCCGGAACGGTAATTGATTTGCTGGATAATGATTCAAGGCGGCATGCCATGCGAAAACGCGCCTACATGTTCGGCCGGGATATGATCTGGCCACAGGTTGCAAAAGATTATATGAAGAGTTTCGAGCTTGCCCGGTCTGAACGTCGTCATTTTGTGAATGCCGATTTCGCAGTTAAGCCGCTGGAAAAACGCGATGGAGAACTTCCCCCGCTCAAACTCGATCACCTGCACCACCTTACCGATGAAACCGGCATCCTTCAACATGCGATTTTTACAATTCCCAACTACAGGGAGGGATATACCACAGATGATAACGCACGTGCCCTGATGGTAAGCATCTTCCTTGAAGAATCGGGCCATAAGGAAGGCACTGAACTGGCCACCCGATACCTCGCATTTACCTGGTATGCATTTAATGCCGAAACCAGGCGTTTCCGGAATTTCATGGATTATCAGCGAAATTGGCTTGAAGAAAGCGGTTCGGATGACAGTCATGGCAGGGCTTTATGGGCGCTGGGCATGGTCCTGGGCCGTTCTGTTTCGCCGACCCTTCATAATATGGCGGCGCGCATATTCCAGCAATCCCTCATGGGAATCCTTGAGACCACCAGCCCGCGAGCCTGGGCGTTTGCCCTTTTCGGTATCCACGAATATTTGCGGCCGTTTGCAGGTGACCGCCGTGCCGGCCAGGTGCGTGATGACCTTGCAGCCCGCCTGATGAATCTCTATAAGGAAAACAGAAAAGTTGATTGGCTTTGGTTCGAAAATCAGTTGACGTATTGTAATCCCGCCTTGTCGCATGCCATGTTATTGTGCGGGCAGTCGTCAGCGAATTCCGCTATGACTGAAACCGGTTTGGAATCATTAAACTGGCTGGCAAATATTCAACGGGCTGATAAGGAAGGAAAACATTTTGTCCCGATCGGCTCAAATGGATTTTATCGAAAAGGCGGCGAACGGGCACGTTTTGATCAACAGCCTGTGGAAGCCCAGGCAATGGTTTCAGCCTGCCTTGAAGCAAACCGGATTACCGGCGAAAAAAAATGGTATAAGGAAGCGCAGCGGGCATTTGAATGGTTTCTTGGACGAAACGATTTACATCTTCCGGTATACGACCCGTTGACCGGTGGATGCAGGGATGGATTGCATCCCGACCGGCCGAACGAAAACCAGGGGGCAGAGTCTACGCTTGCATTTCTTCAGGCCCTCCTGGAACTAAAGCTGGCAGAAAACAAATCGATGTAAATAATGAGAAATCAAATATAATGCATCAAAAACATTCACAACTTTTCCAACGTCACTCTCGAAATCCCATCCTAACTGCTGATAACTGGCCATATCGGGTCAACAGTATCTTTAATCCTGCCGCCGTTCTATTAAAGGACGGAAGCACGTTATTATTATGCAGGGTTGAAGACCGGCGCGGAATTTCACATTTGTGCGCTGCACGATCATCTAATGGCATTGATGATTGGCATATAGATCCCGAGCCCACGCTTATGAGCGATCCCATTAATTTTCCCGAAGAGCTTTGGGGAATCGAGGATCCCAGGATCACTTATATTCCGGAGCTGGGACGTTATGCCGTCGTATATACAGCGTACTCCCGGGGAGGGCCTGGTGTCGCATTGGCGCTTACTGACGATTTCCGCCACTTTGAAAGATTTGGAATGATCATGCAGCCGGAAGATAAAGATGCTGCCTTGTTACCTCGTAGGATTGATGGTCACTGGGCATTGATCCACCGCCCCGTAGGTCCATCAAGTGCCAATATCTGGATTTCTTATTCATCGGATCTGCGACAATGGGGAAATCATAGGAAAATCCTGGAAGCCAGACAAGGAGGATGGTGGGATGCTGATAAAATCGGCCTTTCCCCGCCTCCGATCGAAACCCCGGAGGGCTGGCTGATGATATATCACGGCGTACGACAGACAGCAGCCGGCTGTATTTACCGGTTAGGACTCGCCCTTTTTGATTTGAATATGCCCGAGCATTGTCTTAAACGGGGCAATGAATGGATTTTCGGACCTGAAGAATCCTACGAACAGCATGGCGACGTAGGTAATGTTGTTTTTCCCTGCGGCCTTACTGTTGGAACGGATGCGGATACTGTCAACATTTACTACGGAGCTGCTGATACCAGTATTGCACTGGCAACAAGCAGTGTTAAAAAAATGCTGGAATGGCTAAAAGAGCAAGATTAGGTAACCCACCTTCACATTCTCGCTGATCTCTCTGGTCGTGGCATGGGATACGACCAGAGTTAAGATAAAAAATTAAAAATTCCTCTCTCATTTTATTTTTTTTATTTAGAATTGTTCTAAATAACTGATCTCGATCATAGTTTTAATCCGTTTTAAGCCATTTTTTTGGGGTATAATGGAACGAGGTCAGAGAAAAACAGATGAGGAAAATTTTTATAAATCATAAAGAATCCATGAAGAAAGCGCTTTTTACCCTTTTATTTTTGCCAATATTTTTGGCGGTGAATGCACAAAACGGCGCCATCACAGGGGCGGTTAAGCAATCCGACAGCCTCAACTCCCTGCCGGGAGTGAATATCTGGATTGATAATACGGCTATCGGGACGGTTACCAACGGGAGCGGCAACTTCATTTTAAGGGATGTACCGGACGGCAATTATATGCTCACCGCTTCCAGCATTGGATACCTGACTATAAAAAAGAATATTAGTCTGGCGGCCGGGGAAACCCTTAACCTGGAGCTGGTGATGAAGGAAACTATCTCCACCCTGGAGGAAGTGGTTGTTATGACCAAAGGATTTTCGGGATTGAAGGATATTCCCGGTTCTGTTCAATACCTGTCGCCAAAAGATATCCGTAAATTCAGCTACACCGATATCAACCGGGCCCTGCGCGCTGTTCCCGGAATCAATATGCAGGAAGAAGACGGATTTGGCCTGCGACCCAATATAGGGCTGAGAGGAACCGGAGTTGAACGAAGTTCCAAGATCACCATTATGGAAGACGGCGTTCTTATTGCTCCTGCACCCTATGCCGATCCTGCCGCCTATTACTTTCCCACCATCGGAAGAATGCAGGCCATAGAGATCCTGAAGGGAAACAGCCAGATTAAATACGGTCCCTATACTACAGGCGGTGCAATCAACCTCATTACGACGCAGATCCCGGAAAATTTTTCAGGGAAAGTCGACCTGATCGGTGGAAGCTTCGGAGGCAAAAATCTCCATACCTTTGCCGGAAACACGCATAAACATATTGCCTATCTGGCTGAAACTTTCCAGTACGGTTCCGATGGTTTTAAATCTCTGGATGGCGGAGGAGATACGGGATTTGATAAAAAAGATTACATGCTTAAATTCCGGGTCAACACGGGTCCCGAAGCCGAAATTTATCAATCGTTAAGTATTAAAATCGGCCAGGCCAGGGAAGTTTCCAATGAAACCTACCTTGGGCTGACAGAGACCGACTTCCATATAGATCCGTACCGGAGATATGCCGCCTCCCAGAAGGATCTGATGAAAACTTCACATTCCCTGTTTACGTTAACTCACCAAGCCAGATTTTCCGACGTCATCGAAGTGGCTACAACCGCCTATCGCACCGATTTTTCCAGGAACTGGTACAAGCTCGATAAAGTAAGGGACAGTTCAGGCGTGACCAACGGAATAGCAGACTTGTTGGAAGATACTTCGATTCACAATGACCAAGCCTATGCCATTCTTACCGGCAGCAGCAGCATCGGTGACCATACCCTGTTTGCCAAGGCGAATAACAGGACCTATTACGGACAGGGAATTCAATCGGTGCTAAGCCTGGATTTTAACACTCAAAACATTTCTCACTACATAAACCTTGGAATCCGTTTACACCACGACCAGGCCGACCGGTTTCAATGGCAGGATGAATATTCGATGAATGAGGGCATAATGATGCTCACCAATTCCGGGATTCCGGGAACGGAAAGCAACCGGATTGAATATGCGGATGCTATGGCCGCCTATCTTCAATACAAGCTGAAGCTTGGAAATTTTACCGCCACCCCCGGGATCAGGTATGAAAATATAACCATCGGTAGAAAAGATTTCGGAAAATCCGATCCCGGCAGAACTGGGATTGACTTAACTGGGGGCAGCAATCAGGTTGATGTGATCATCCCGGGAATAGGCCTTGATTATCAGTTTAATAAATATGTCAGCACGTTCGCAGGAGTACACAAGGGATTTTCCCCTCCCGGCTCCCGCGATGAAACCGTACCTGAAGAAAGTGTGAATTACGAAGCCGGAGTACGGTATACAAAGAATTCCATGTCGGGACAGGCCATTCTTTTCTTTAATGATTACAGCAACCTCCTGGGGACCGATCTGGCAGCATCCGGGGGAGGCGGAACCGGCGATCTGTTCAATGCCGGGGAGGTTCAGTCAAAGGGGCTTGAATTACAGGTTTCTTATGATCTGCTGACTTCGCGTGAATTAAGCGCCTTCAGCCTGCCGGTGTCATTCGTCTATACCTATACCGACGCAGTCTTCCAGACTTCCTTCATCAGCAGCTTTGAAGACTGGGGTACGGTAACTGCCGGCGACCATTTTCCGTATCTTGCCAATCACCAGTTCACATTTTTGTTTGGTATGGAACACAGGAAATTCAGCCTGAACCTGAGCGGCAGGTTTATGGATGAGATGCGTACTTCACCCGGACAGGGAGAGTTCCATGCCGGAATGAAAACGGATTCCTATTTCGTAACCGATGCGAGTGCAAGCTACCTCCTGCATAAAAATATAGCTCTATTTGCCAATATCATCAATCTGACCAACGAAGTTTACGTAGCGGCCAGGAGACCTTCAGGCTTGAGGCCTGGTATGCCTCGGGCGGTTAACTCAGGTTTGAAGGTTAGTTTTTGAATTCGTTCAGAAAGTCATTCATAATGATATAGTTTGAACAAAGTTCTTTAATCCATCCCTGCCTTGAAAAACAATAACAAAAAAGGGGGATGACGTCATATTATGAATGTTTTAAAATTAAGGAGATTCATTGAAACTTACTCTCCCTTGGAAAACGAATTATAAAAAGGAACGATATCCCCGGTTTCACAACGGCCTTGCGCGTCGGCATGAATACCGGGGTCCCCCGTTGATATTGATATTATTCAATTTGTTATCTACTTACATGGGGGACTCCGCCTGCCCGTAATAAAATGGAGGCGGGAGATAACGGCAATTTTATTTTGAAATTAAACGAATTTCGTTGTTCCATCTCCATAATAAACTTAATCATCCAGCCGGAATCTTGACTGCCCAGTGCGGAAAACAGGAGGGCAGTAAACCCAGGGTTGAAGGTTAGTTTTTGAATTCGTTCAGAAAATCATTGATTATCTCTTTTTGCATACCTGGATCGGGCTCGTAATAATACCTGTTGCCGGCAATAACTTTTGCCATTTTTTTGATCATTTCATTCTTGCCGTTTAGAAACGCCAGCACCTTTAAGTCTTTATTCCTGGAAATCCTGGTCAGAAACCTTGTAACCTGTCCTGTTTCTTCCTCGTCAGCATCAAGCAATATCACAAGCTTCCGGCAATTCGCGGCCAATTCAATCGCTTTATCCACAATAAATCCGTCGGAATAATTATCGAAATCAAAGATTTGCATTCCGCCGGGAAGGGTTTTAAACCAATCGGCAACCGGGTTGGCAAACCTGATTTCTTCAGGCTTCCGGACCTGGATCCATATCATTGTCCCGTTCGTCAATAAATTAAAATAAATTTTTCGGCCCTGGATACGCCTGAAAGATCGGTCATTTTTACAATATATAATCCGGGGGCCAGGCTATCCAGCACAACCGGACTGTTACGATTGGCGGTTATGGAAATTCCGGAGCGTAAAAGCCTGCCATCGGGGGAATAGATCACAGCCGAACCGCTTCGGCTTGCCAATATGATTAGTGATTGGCCCGTCGACACCGGATTCGGAAATACCTTCAGCTTAAGTCCCACCGTACCCGGGCTGCCCTTTGGTTCCTGCCTGTAGAGTGTCAGTCCTCCCTGCTTGTTACCGAATATCAGCGACGGATAATGTCCTTTAAATAAATTCCTTCCCGCAATCCAGGTTTGGTATCCCTGCTTCCAGTGTTCATCCAAATCCCGGAGTGAATTATAAAATAATACGGCTTCACGAGCTTCCTTGTTTTTAAAATCACGATAAACGAAAATATCACCCTGGTAATCGCTGGTCAACAGGTCATCGTGCCCGTCGAGGTCGATATCGCCCACCCAGGGAACCAGGTTCAGGCGGAATTCCGTATAACTGTCCCTGATATCGAGATAGTCGTTCAACTCCAATACAAAATAGGGATTATTTTCATCTCCCATATTCCTGAAATAATCAAGCCTCCCTGAATGCTTTCCCAAAAGCATATCAACAAGTCCGTCATTATCCACATCTGCAAAACAGGGCGTATCCCTGGTTTCGAGCGGGATGTCGATGATTTGAGTCTCCGACGAATTAAAACGATATGGTTTGCCCGGGCCTGAATTATTGTAAAAAATCCTTGAAACAACCGATGAACCGCTTATGCCGCTTAAAAACAAATCGGGAGATCCGTCATGATTAAAATCGGCAAAAGCGATAAATGGATCAAAAACCTTAAATGCGGAAAGGTCCAGGTAATCGGGATCCGCCAGGGTAAATTCGGGTGAAATGGCTGATCCGGTATTTTCGAATAGTTTTAGGTAACCGTAAAAGACGCCATCAACAGGAAATCCATTCCCGGCAATAAGAAGGTCAGCATCTCCATCCTGGTCGATATCTTCAAGGGAGGGGACAGCATTCTCACCGAGATCGATCATACCGTATTGCAGGAATTCCCTGGTTATCAGTTGAAAATCCGGAAAACTGTTTTGTCCGGAATTCGAATAAAGCCATGCCGAATGATTGAAATTAATATTCCTGAAAAGGTTGTTTTCTGCATTCGGGGAAACGATCAGATCATCAATCCCGTCGTGATCAAAATCATCAAAATATGCAGTCGGGAAAACCGGAAAATTTGCCCGACCGGCGGAATCCGGAAAAAATTCGGAAAATGTCGTCATGAGGGCCGTATCCGGGGAGCCGAAATTCGGGAAATAATACAGTTCATTGCAGTCTTCGTGGCCCCCGAGGAAATCCCTGTCGCCATCGCCATCCATATCGAGGGTGAGAAGACTTTTGCCGCCCACATGCATCACCCTGCTGCCGGAAAGACTTTCGCAGGTCTCACCCAGGGAAACAAAAGCGAATACATGGCAAACGCATTCCTGGAATTGCCCCCATTCACGGTTTACCAGCTCGAAATCGAGGGATTCAGAATTCCCATACTTTTCCATGCTCATATTTCGGTGATGGCGGATGCTGGTACCGATAGCGAAATTGTAAACGAGGATATCGAGGTCGCCGTCGCTGTCGAGATCGCTGATGTCGGGCACGTCGGCATAATTTACCTGCATATTGATCAATCCGGAATTGGTGAGCGTGAGGACAGGGTCTGCAGCAATTTCAAATTCCGGGTACTCCCCGGAAGTGATGTTATGGTAAGCCTTCATTCCCTTCGACCCGTCCGTGAAAATATCCTTGAAACCGTCTCCATCATAATCCCTGAATAATACATATCCAGCGAGATCCGCGGGAAAATAATTCATGTATTGGGGTGAAAATATAAAGCTTCCGCTATCGAAACGAAAGGTGTTCAATGTGCCGGCTGACCGGTCATAAAGCACCAGGTCTTCGATGCCATCGCCCGTGAAATCGATCATGCCGAATTGTGCGGCATTCAATCCTCCGCCCCATGGATCATCCAGAGTTTTGTTTAGTTCAATAACCTTTACAGAGTTATCGTAATACAGGATGGCCTGGGAATAGGAATGGATCAGCGCTGAGGTACAAAATAAAAAAATCAGAAATAATTTAGGCATGAATAAAAGCTTCCGTCTCTTATTTACATTTGCTATCGAATAAACGAATTAAATGATCGAATCGCTATACGGCAAATTTAC
>DATDPY010000417.1:0-8118 GCA_035292565.1 Cyclobacteriaceae bacterium
AATCCGGACCTACTTGGAGGATAAAACATTAATAAATGAATTGAAGGGTTATCTTGAATATTCCAATAAAACCCGATATAAGATTATTCCGTACGTTTGGTAATATTCGCGCCCCGGCGGCAAAACCCTTGTAGTCGATCAATCAAGAATAGTTTTTAAATCGCGGAAATTATCGGTAATTTCATTTCCTTTTATTCAAACCCCAATATGAAAAAATATTTCCTGTTCCTGGGCGGCATAGTAATGATCACGTCGGGTTTCATTTTGACTTCTTCTGCCCCATCGCCTGAACAAGCCGGGGAATTTATCATCGAACATGAAAACGATATTGCCGTAAAACAGCCCGGGCCCCACGAAGGCGGAGGTTATACCACGGCTTTCAGTTTCTTTTCGAAGGCCAAAGGTCTCAACCTTGTATTCCGGAAAAGGATACTTCATCCGGGTTCCTCCATCGGCTACCATGCGCAGGAAGCCGATGAAATCTACTATATCCTCAGCGGGACCGGGGAACTGAACATGAATGACGATACGATCCGGGTAAGCGCCGGCGATGCCATTCTCACCCGCCCGGGTAATTCCCATGGACTCCGCCCTGTGGGAAACGAGGACCTGACGATTCTGATTTCCTATGAGCAAGATCCGGATTAATCTTTGTCGTATGAAGAATTTGTTATTCATTTTTATTGCCGTGGCCTTCCTGCAGAATTGCAATTCCCGCCCAGTCGAAAAGGTTACTAACCTTACGGACGACGGGACCTGGTGCTGGTTCTCCGATCCCCGGGCGGTATATTTCGAAGGGAAATTCAGGAGGATTTATTCGGGATGGATGGACCATGACGGGAACCTGGTCATCGGATACTATGATCTTGACTCCGATTCGGTAAAAATCCGGAACCTGCATCCCGGTCTTGAAAAAGATGATCATTGTAATCCATCCTTTCTGGTCACGGACGAAGGAAAGCTGATGGTGTTTTATTCCAGGCATGCTGCTACTTCGCCCATTTATTTACTGGTATCCAAAAACCCTGAGGATATTGAGAGCTGGGAAGTAAGAAAAGACCTGCATCTGAATGACACAACCCGGTACCAGGGCTTATTCAATTCATATACCTATTCGAACATTTTCAGACTGGGCACCGAAAATAACAGGCTCTTCCTAACCTGGAGAGGCATGGACTTCAAACCCAATATTTCAACCTCGGCTGACGGAGGGTCCACCTGGAGCCCGGGAGAGATCTTTATCCTTCCGGAAAGGATTTACCGGAATCGCCGTCCCTACCTCAAAGCCTGCTCGAACAATATTGACAAGATACACTTTGCCTTTACCGACGGGCATCCAAATGCGGAGCCTGCAAACAGCATTTATTATGCCTGTTATCAAAATGGGGAACTGCAAAAGGCCAACAGGGAAAAGATCAAGAATTTTAACGAATTGCCACTCGATCCGGCAGCTACCGACATGGTTTACGATGCAACAACAACGGGCGAAAAAGCCTGGGTCTGGGACATAGCGCAGGATAAGGAGGAGAATCCTGTAATTGCCTATGTACGGTTCAGGGGCGACTCAAACCATATATATTACTATGCAAGGTGGGATGGCAACAGTTGGCAAAATTATGAGATGGTCAATTCCGGGGGATGGTTTCCCCAAACACCGCCCGGGATTAAAGAGACTGAACCGAATTATTCCGGAGGACTCGTGCTTGATCATGAAGATCCTTCAACGGCTTATGCTTCGGTAAAGAGAAACGGGATTTTTGAGATTGAAAAATGGGTAACACCCGACGGCGGGAAAAGCTGGGATGTAATTCCCGTCACCCGCGATTCGGATCGCGACAATGTCCGGCCTTTTGCCATCAGGAACCGGCCGGGAGAAGAATTTCCCCAGGTCCTGTGGCTCGAGGTCGACAGGTACATCCATTATACGGACTATAGGTCCTCAGTTTTGATGTATTGAAAATGAAATACAATATCAGACAGGCCACCAATAACGACAAGGAAAAAATCGCCGCCCTGATCAAGGAAGTCCTTGCAGAGTTTAATCTGGAATATGATGAATTAACTTCCGACGAAGATCTGGTGGACATAGAGAAATCCTATACCCGGAACGGGGGCATATTTTTAATCCTTGAGGCTGAGGGCGGAGATGTCATTGGCACCACTGCCCTCTACCGCGAAAGTGAAAATGACTGTCAGCTCAGGAAAATGTACCTCAATAATCGTTACCGGGGCCAGGGCTTGGGCAAAAAGCTGATGGATGAAATTCTCAGGAAGGCGGGGGAAATGAAATTCAAACGGATCACGCTTGAAACGAATGCCGGGATGACGGCGGCCATACGTCTTTATGAACAATATGGATTTAAAAAAGACGACGACGCGGTGATCTCTTCCCCGCGGTGCAATGTGGTTATGACCAAAATTTACGGAAATACATAATGATTCTCTACAGATTTCAGGCCTTAAACCGGTAATTTGAATTTCCATATTCCATTATTTACAACTTTTTTATTTCACCGAGGGCAATGGTCATCAAGGAAAGGTTATGGGGATATAACCGGAATATAATATTCACCGGCCTCACGAGTTTTCTTACCGACACATCCACCAAGATGCTTTACTCGGTCATGCCCATGTTCCTGATGTCGATCGGGGCATCCAAGACCAGCCTTGCGTTGATTGAAGGCATTGCCGAAAGCACCTCCTCCCTGATCAAGGCTTTATCCGGTTTCTGGAGCGACAGGATTGGCAGGAACAAACCCTTCATGCTGACCGGATATGGATTATCTGCGCTAATCATCCCTCTTTTTGCCTTCGTTGTGTCGCCTGTCCAGGTCCTTGGCCTGCGATTTATTGAAAGGGTCGGCAAAGGGATCAGGGCCGCTCCCAGGGACAGCCTGATTGCCGGATCGGTCATCAATGGAGAAACAGGGCGTAGCTTCGGCCTGCAAAAAGCAATGGACAACAGCGGCGCTATTGCAGGCCCTATGGCAGCCTTTGCGTTGCTGTTATTTTTCCCGGGCAACTACAGGCTGATCTTCTTATTAGCCGGGGTACCATCCATCCTGGCCATACTGGTAATCCTGTTCTTCATTAAGGAAGCGAGGAAGAATAAAAACAATTTGTTTAACCGGTTTCATTTTAAAGATTTTCCATCCAGGTATTATTATTTTCTTTTCATTGTATTTGTCTTCACGCTGGGTAATTCAACGGATGCATTGCTCCTGGTGAAGGCCAACGAGGTGGGCGTAAAGGTGGCCATGATCCCACTGGTTTACCTGGTCATGAATGCGGTCTCCGTGATGGCCTCAGTCCCGGCAGGCAGGCTGGCGGACAGGATTGGCAAGGAGAAGATCCTGGTTACCGGGTATGTTATCTATTCGGTTGTCTATTTTGGATTCGGCATAAACACCAGCGCAGGAGGTATTGTCGCCCTGTTTGCCATTTATGGCTTGTACTCCGCCGCAACCGATGGGGTACAGAAGGCATTTATTTCGGACATGGTCGACGAAAATAAAAAAGGGACCGGATTGGGAATTTATAATTCACTCATCGGAATCACCTTGTTGCCTGCCAGCTTAACCGCCGGCTATTTATATGATAAAATCAATTCAAGCATTCCTTTTTATTTCGGGGCGGCCACGGCGATGGTCTCGGCAGTGTTGATGCTGATCTTTTTGCTGACAAAAAGAGACCGGAATTAAATAATTAGCTGATTTTTCTTTTACTCCGGCAAACAGGAGTTTAATTAACCATACATTTTTTATATCTTTCCTTCCCTTTGGCGTCAGCATAACGCATCTGCCACTCCATCGGATTTAAAGATTCTCACAATTTACTATCTAAATATAAGTTTATGAATAACCGTGTTGTCCATTTCGAGATCCCATCGGATAATCCCGATAAATCAATGAAGTTCTTTACGGAAGTATTCGGATGGAAATTCCAGAAGTTCGGGAATTTCGATTATTGGCTGATCCTGACCGGCGACCCAAGCACACCCGGGATCGACGGGGGCCTGATGAAGAAAATCGACCCGAAACAGCCGGTAACCAATCACATTTCCGTTGAAAATCTTGATGAAATGATCCCAAAAATTGAAAAAGCGGGGGGCAAGATCGTTGTATCCAAAACCGCTATTCCCGGTGTGGGATATTATGCATACTTTACTGATCCCGACGGGAATATTCACGGGGTAATGCAGGATGATCAAAAAGCAGGGTGATCAATGCAGCGCCGGGTTGACTTTAATAAAGCAGCCCGGCAAAGGATATGCAGATATCATAATTTCGGAATTTGCAAATTACGCATGAGGAGAAATATCTTATATTTGGTTCTGTTAATGACATCTTTAATGAGACCATAGCATGCCAGACTGGTCGAAGTTTACGAAAAGGATTTCAATCAAGGCATCCATACAAAAGATTTATGATGCCTGGGCGAGCCAGTCTTCCATCGAGATGTGGTTCCTGAGAAAAGCCTTGTATAAAGATCCCTCCGGTAAGATCAGAGGCAAGGACGACTCTATTCAGGCAGGTGATGATTATGAATGGATGTGGTTTGGGTATCCTGATGAGGTGGTGGAAAGGAATAAGATCCTGGAATCTAATGGCAGGGACCTCATGAAGTTCGGGTTTGCCGGTAAATGCATTGTTATGATCCGTATCTGCGAAGAGGAAGGAGAAAATGTAATCGAACTGACCCAGGAAAATATTCCGGACGATGAAAATCCTTCCACGAACCTGTTCGTCGGCTGCGGGGAGGGCTGGACATTTTACCTGGCCAACCTGAAATCGGTGCTGGAAGGAGGGCTGGATCTCAGGAACAAAAATATTAACCTCAGGAAAGTTGTCAATAGCTAACCGCTTACAGCCAAAGAAAATCCAATGATTCCCTGTGGCAATACTTAAAGGCACGTGCTTCAAATTACATTGCCAAGTAATTTACAAAACTTCTGATTTTAGATCCGGTGCCCGCTCCTCGAAACGGCTCATCGTGGTGCCAGAAATTAATCGGGTACATCGATTTGGAATTTGGGTATTGGAATTTGGAATTTATTGATACTTGTATTTGCATTTTGTGATTCAAAATTGGATATCTTTCATGTTCAATTCAGCATTAATAAACGATTTTATCATTTATGACGAAGGAATTTTCACGCCGCGAATTCATACAAACCCTGATGGCCGGCGTTGCCCTGGGGCCTGCAGCATTTAAAACCCAGAAAACCAGCCCGGGAGGGTTGCCCACCAGGCTGCTGGGGAATACCGGGGAGCGGATTTCCATTATCGGGCTCGGAGGCTGGGATGCCGCTGCCAATAAATCCGACGAGGACAGTATCCGGCTGATCCAGGAGGCTGTTGACAATGGCATAACTTTTTTCGATAATGCCTGGGAATATCACCGGGGCCATGCCGAAGAACTCATGGGCAAGGCGCTGGCAGAAGGCGGAAGGCGTGATAAGATATTCCTGATGACCAAAATATGTGCCAGGGATTATGAGGGAGCCAGAGAGCACCTGCATCAATGCCTCACCCGCCTGAAGACCGACAGGGTCGACTTGCTTCAGTTCCATTCCATCCAGTATGAAGGCGATCCCCAGCGCGTGCTGGATCCAGATAAAGGAGGCTTGAAAGCCATTCTGGAAGCCAAAAAGGAAGGCAAGCTCAGATATATCGGGTTTTCAGGACATATGTATCCCGAAATGCATCTCGAAATGATCAAAGGCCATAACTGGGATTCAGTCCAACTTCCGCTCAATATCCTCGATCCGCATTTCAAAAGTTTTGAGAAATCGGTTTTGCCGGTCCTTGTAGGGAAAAAAATCGGCATCCTGGGAATGAAATCATTGGGAGCCCAGGGAGGCCGCATATCCCGGGATACCAGCATCAGCGCGGAATTATGCCGCCGTTATGCCCTTTCATTGCCCGTAAGCACTTTGGTCTGCGGGATCCAAACCCGTGAAGAATTGACGGCTGACCTGGCTATTGCAAGGGATTTCAAACCACTCACCGAGGTGCAAATCCATGAGTTGCTGGATAAGACCAGGGGGCTGGCAACCGGCGGTGAAATCGAAAGGTATAAACACCCCCAGGGCGGATTTGGTTGTTCATGGCATAGCCGGGTTCTGCGGGAAGAGGTAAAATAATTCAAACACCCGGGCAGCACCTCAGCACTGCGTCTTCACTTGCACTTTAAATCATCTTACGGGGACTTCAGTAGAAGCGACTTTTCAATGCCTTGGATATCTCTTAGGGCTCAGGCGATGAAGGTTATTGTTGCCCATTTTACGAACAAGTAATCAGAGGGCACCGCATGATAAGAAAAAAACTTTTTAAATAGCCCTCTTATTTCTTAACTGAAACAAGGCAGGATAAAAATATAGCTCTATCCATTTTTAATTATTTTTTTATGGGGGAACCAATCCGCTGCTTATGCGGGCAATTCAAACCTTGTTTCCCATATTTCTTTTGATCCCGGTGATTCGCAGGTGATTTTCATGAAAACCTGGTCGTCTTCTTTCACCAGCATTCTGGCTATTACAACGTTTTCATCATCAGCCTTCGTTGTCCCATTTTTATCGGGGAAAACCATGTCCCCAATCCTGGGCATAAAGGGATAATAAACGGTGAGCTTCTCGTCGTCATTTTCAACCAGGCCGGCGGCTGTTTCAAAAATGATCTCCTCCAGTTTTTCCCGGACCTCGACATCATTGATTTCGCTTTTGCTTTTTTCATTCAGGCCGGAGATCCAAAGCATAAATTTTTTCACGGTTTGTTCTTTTAATCCTGATTGAATATAGCGTGGGAAAGGAGAGCGGATATGCTGATGATCGGTAAACCAGAATTTAAAAGTTTCCTCGATCAATGTACTGCTTTCAATAACAGAAGTATCCGACAGATTCATATTGAAATTATTCCCGTATTTTCCTTAAACTTATGGGTTTATTACACACGTATCGTATGATTCTGATCATAACAGGAATTATGAATGAGTTTAACCTTTATAAAATGATTATCCGATTAAAGTGAATACTACTGAAATATTAACTTCCGCAACCGGAAGCATTAATTACAGGAGGGAAAAATTTAAAACAATGCTGGCAAAAGGCATCAAAGAATTATTGCCAGGCTACTTTGCCATGGTGATGGCAACCGGCATTATTTCGCTCGCTGCGTATTTTCAGGAAATCAATTGGCTCGCATACGCTCTGTTCGCTGTTAATATACTCTTTTATATAGTTCTGGTAATTTTATTGATTGCCCGGCTTATTTTTTTCATGCCCGATTTCCTAAATGATTTTTCCGATTTTTCAAGGGGAACGGGTTTTTTCACCACGATCGCAGGGACCTGTATTCTCGGAAACCAATTTGTCGTGATATCCGGGAAAACGGGAATTGGATTTTTTCTTTGGTTTCTTTCGCTGTTCATCTGGATTATCCTGATCTATGGAATCTTTACTGCTTTTCTGGTCAGGGAAAATAAACCGCCCCTTGAAAAAGGGATCAACGGAAGCTGGCTGGTTTCCATCGTTGCCACCCAGGCTGTTTCCGTCCTTGGCGCCTTGCTTTCGTCAAGGATTGGAGATCACCGGGAAGAGATGCTCTTTTTTTCACTGACCTTATGGCTGTTTGGAGGGATGTTGTATATATGGATCATCATGCTGATCTTCCAGCGTTACCTGTTTCATAGGCTTGAGCCTTCAGACCTTACACCTCCTTACTGGATCAATATGGGAGCTGTTGCCATAACAACCCTGGCGGGAGACATCCTGATCAGCCAATCCGGAAATTCCGGGATTTTACTCACTATTCTCCCGTTCATCAAAGGATTTACCCTGTTCTTCTGGGCAACAGCCACCTGGTGGATACCCATGCTATTCGTGCTGGGGATCTGGCGGCATGTTTTCAGAAAATATAAACTGTCCTATGATCCGCAATATTGGGGAGCGGTCTTTCCCCTGGGGATGTATACAGCATGCACCCATCGTTTATCGGAAGTGATGCACATTGAATTCCTGTCATTTATCCCCGTTTTTTTTATTTATATCGCCATTGCTGCCTGGATCCTGACCTTTATCGGCTTGCTTAACCAGGGCTGGGGCGGGCTTAAAAATATAAT
>DATDPY010000418.1:0-6463 GCA_035292565.1 Cyclobacteriaceae bacterium
CCTTAATGCTGAGAAAGATACTTTCGGATGAAAACTCATTTGTTCTTGTAGAGCTTTTAAGGGATGTCCATCCAAGGGTAAAAATTGCCGCTATCAATACTGCCCGAATTACCAAATTGCAGGCAACCTGGCCCTTCCTCGTTGAATTGCTGGGCACGATCACCTATTCCCATCATGCTTTCGCTGCCCTTGTCGCAATGGGTGAAGAAGTATTGACCTATCTCGAAAAAGCCTTTCATCGATCAGGCCAAACCGCCGATGTAATGCTGAAGATTGCCCGTATTTATGAAAGGATAGGAGGAGGGACAGCCATTGATCTTCTTTGGGATAAGATCGATGATCCCAATAAGGAACTCCTCAGCCTGATTCTCAATTCCCTGCGGAATAATAAGTATAAGGTACCTGCCGAAAGGGTTGGGAAAATAAAGAACCTGCTTGAACTGACCCTCGGCTATACCCTGTGGAATCTCGCTGCCGTTGAGGAGCTTAGCGATGTGCCAGCGAATTCCCATATACGCCAGGCATTGAATGATGAAATTAAAGATAATTTCGACAGGGTATACCTCTTGCTCGGCCTCATGTACGATCCCCAGTCGATCAGCCTGGTGCGCAAAAATATTGAATCGGGTACGACTGAAGGCATAACCTTTGCCCTTGAACTGCTCGATATTTTCGTAGATAAGGAAGTCAGGAGAAAGCTCTTTCCCATCCTTGAGGATGTACCCGTTCTGGAGAAAATGAACCTTCTTCAGGATGATTTTCCACGCGAGCATTTCAACGAGATCCAGGTTTTAAAACAAATATTAAACAGGGATTATAATCAGATCAACACCTGGACCAAGGCTTGCGCGCTTTATACCTTATATCAGCATCCGAACCTGGAGATCACCGATTCGATGATCGCCCATCTTTTTAATCCCGACCCGCTGATGCGCGAAACTTCGGCATGGCTCATCCATGGAATAGACCTGGAGACCTATAACCGGGTGAGCCCCAGGATCCGCCGGGAGATCCGGAAGGACCTCAACGATGTGCTGGCCGAAACCACTTTTAAATCCGAGATCACCAATTCCTTATCCCTCAGATTTGAGAAAATCCTCTTCCTGAAATCCACGGAATTATTTAAAAATATTCCTGGCTACCTGATCGCGGAGATCGTTGAAACCATGGACTTCCGAATGATCAGACAGGGACAGCAATTGTTTGAGAGGCTCGACAGGTTTCCCGGCGACCTGTTCATCGTAACCGGAGGGAAAATCTCTGTCGACGGGCCTGATAACTACCATACAGAGTTAAGCAGGGGAGATGCGATGGGGGAAATCCTGCTCAAAGGGACGCCCGCCTCCCTGGTCAGCGGCGTTGTAGGCGCGCCCGGCGGTATCCTTGCGATCGGGTCGGGACGCCTGTTCGACCTGATGGCCAGACACGATTTAGTCACAAAGACTTTTATTGAAGCGTCATATAATATTGTTTCACAATCGAATGTAATAACCCCATAATCCCGATGACCCTTAATTACGATCTACATCTTTTTTATGACCAGCAGGATAATACAAAAAAAGGGGAAGAAGATATCGGCTGGGCTGAGAATTTTATCAGGTTTCTCCGCATCATGTTAAGGCAGTTCATGGGACGGGACCCGGTTTTCACTCAAATAAATCCGGAAGAGGCCGATGTTCATATTCTATCGCAGGTTAAAACAGTAATTTTCATCATATCCCCGCTAAGCGTCAATTCCGACGCGCTGCAAAAAACCATCGGTGATTTCAGAAGCCAGTGCGACAGCCAGGCAGGGACAGGGGTTACCTTCGCTTCAAGGATATTCAAGATCGTTAAATTCCCGGTCCCGTTATCCGACCAGCCTCAGGATATCAGGGCGCTGCTTCCGTTCGATCTTTACGATTACGACCCGGCGTCGGGAAAGACAAAGGAGATAAACAATTTCTTCAGCCAGGAAGCAGAGATGAATTACTGGATGAAGCTTGTCGACCTTGCTTTTGATATCAATGAAACCATTGGCCGCATCGATAAGCAAATGGTTTCCGGTCTTTCCGCCGCCGTAAAGCGGTCTGTATTCCTGGCCGAAACCGGACCGGAACTGATCGTTCAGCGCAACATGATCAAGAGGGAATTGTTGAGGCAAGGCTACCAGGTTCACCCCGATAAAAATCTTCCCGAAGAGCCAAATAAATTAAGTGAAGAAGTAAAAGACATTCTGAATAACTGCAATTATTCCATTCACCTCATGGGCGATCACGCGACCTCAGGGCGAGGGGCAACTGTGGCGGAAGTACAGAATTCAGCGGTATCCAGTTTTATTAAATCCAATCCTGACAAGAAAGCGGAAGGATTTTCAAGGCTTATCTGGTTATCCCCGAATTTCAAGATCAAGGACGAGCGCCAGCAGGCCTTCCTGGAAAATATGCGCAGAGACCTCGAAGATGTAGGCCATACGGAAATATTCCAGACCCCTTTCGAAGATTTCAAGTTCGTACTTAAAAATACCCTGATCGATGTAAGCGACTTCAATATGAAGATCGGAACAGCTAACGGTTCTGCCGCCGGAAAATCCGTTTACCTCATTTACGATAAGGCCGATAAGGAACGTGCAGGTGATTTTGCAGGTTACCTGAAAAGGAAAGGGATGATGGTGCTTGAACCATCTTTTGAAGGGAATTTATTGGATATCAGGCAGTTACATATTCAGAATCTAATTGAATTCGACGCGGTGGTCATATTTGCGGGTCAGGTAAATGCCTTTTGGGTGAAGATGAAATTACTCGACATCCTGAAATCGCCGGGATTTGGGAGGATGAAGCCCCTGATGCATAAATCGATCCTGATCGACGTACCCGGGAAGATCGATAAGGATGAGTTCCGGAACTATGAAATCGCCATGATTGAAAGGACCGGAGATGGATTTGATTTTACGGATGAATTTATAAACAATATACAATAGATGAATCAGTTATTTACCAACATCGCCAGCCGGAAAGTGGATGAAAGCCACCTGATGGTCAATCCCTTTCCCGGGCTGAGGCCCTTCCATATCGATGAGAGCCATCTTTTCTTCGGCCGCGAAGGACAAACGGATGAAGTGCTGATGAAACTGTCTGAAAACAGGTTCGTTGCGATCATCG
The DNA here is from genome assembly GCA_035292565.1 of Cyclobacteriaceae bacterium. GTDB lineage: Bacteria > Bacteroidota > Bacteroidia > Cytophagales > Cyclobacteriaceae > DATDPY01. Next base: position 3,141 of record DATDPY010000418.1, read on the forward strand.
GTCCGTCAGGAAGCGGTAAATCATCATTCGTATATTGCGGAGTTCTTCCGACCTTGTACGGAGGATTTCTCGCACATAAAGGCGCCGACTGGCATGTGGTTGTTGCGCGTCCCGGGGCGGCCCCGATCGAGAACCTGGCCGATGCCCTGCTGGATACTGACACGGAATACAGGGATTCCTCAGAGGAAGATAAAAAGATTCGTTACAACATAACCAAGTCACTGCTGAAAAGCAGCTCCCTGGGCCTTGTGGAGGCCATCCAGCAAATGAAGGATGTGCATGAGAAGAATTACCTTCTCCTCATCGACCAGTTTGAGGAACTGTTCCGGTTCAGAAGGGTCGACGAAACAGGAAGGAATCTCAACGAATCCCTGGCCTTCGTGAACCTTCTCATGGAGGTGGTCCAGAATGCAAATGTATCGGCCTATGTAGCGATTACCATGCGATCCGACTTTATAGGGGATTGTGCGGAATACCCGGAACTCACCAAGGAAATCAACGATTCGCACTACCTGATCCCCCAGATGACCAGGGACCAGAAACGTATGGCGATTATGGGCCCCGTGGCCGTCGGTGGCGGACAGATCACCCCACGCCTTGTCCAGCAATTGCTGAATGACCTGGGTGAAAAATCGGACCAGCTTCCTATTCTTCAGCATGCCCTCATGCGGACCTGGGGATATTGGAGGGAGCATAGGGAAGGGCAGGAGCCGATCGATATTCATCATTATGAGGCAATCGGAACGATGTCTGAAGCCCTTTCGCGTCATGCCAACGAAGCCTATGAAGAGCTTAATTACGATCATCGACGGATTTGTGAGATCATGTTCAAAGCCCTGACGGAGAAAAGAGGGGAAGGCGACGGGATCCGCAGGCCTACAAGGTTAAGGGAGATCGCCGCACTCGCAGGAGTTGACGATAAGGAAGTAATCGCCGTTGTAGAAAAATTCAGGGAACCCGGGCGTTCATTGCTTACCCCGCCTGCGCATATTACCCTTACGTCCGATGCCTATGTGGATATTTCCCATGAAAGCCTGATGCGTATCTGGGAACGATTGAAGATCTGGGCAGAGGAGGAAGGTGAATCCGTGAGAATGTACCTCCGACTTGCGGAAGCTTCGGAGATGTTCCAGTTGGGAAAGGCAGGTTTATGGCGCCCGCCGGATCTTTCCCTGGCGCTGAACTGGCAGCAAAAATACAATCCTTCCCTGACCTGGGCACAGCGATACCACCCAGCATACGAGAGGGCTATGGTATTCCTGGAATATTCGAACAAGGAATGGGAAACCGAACAGAAACAAAAGGAACTTCAGCAGAAAAGGGCGCTGCGAAGGGCCAGGATAACAGCTCTCGTTATGGCCGCGGCTGCCGTCATCAGCGTCGGCTTCCTGATCTTCGCGTTTGCCCAGATGACTATTGCCCAGCAGCAAAAAAAGCTGGCCGATGAACAGAGGGTATTGGCCGTTGAGAATGCTTCCCTGGCCCAGAAGAACGAACAAACTGCCCAGCGTGAAAAACTGGCTGCCGATAGCGCCAGGGCTGACGCAGTTCAGCAGGCTGAAATTGCTGAAACACAAAGACAATTAGCTTTCGAACGACAGATCGAGGCCGAAAAAGCGAGGAATGAGGCTGAACGCTCGCGAAGAATTGCTGATGAACAACGCGGAATCGCTGTTAAGAATGAAGAAGAAGCTGTAAAGCAGACGGGCATCGCTGTTGATGCAAAAAACAACGCGGAAAGGCTGCGTCGGGTTTCCGTTGGGAAACAAATGGCCATCAAATCCCGGATCGTTCCCGATCCCGAACTGCAGGGACTGGTTGCCCAGCAGGCCTATCTATTCAATGTGAATAATGGCGGGTATGAATATGACTATGATATTTACGACGGGCTTTATTACGCGATCAAAGCTCTGAACCAGGGGACTTTTAATTTATTAAATGGCCACACGGGCGAAGTCTACGACCTGGCAACCTCGGTCAGGTCGAAAAATATCATGTATTCGGTCGGGAGCGATGGATTCATTTTTAAGTGGGATTTTTCACAGGCAGACCCGCAGCCACAGTTGATTCTTGATAACAACATGATCAATCGAACCGTGGCGATCAATGAAGCTGGTAATCAGCTTGCGGTAGGCGGTCAGAGCAGTCAAGTCATGATTTTTTCTCTGAATAATATCCAGTCACCTCCTCTCAAGGTTACGGTTCCTGATAATGATATCCGGTATCTGGAATACAATGCATTTCATGATGAGTTGATTATCGTAGGTGAGATCTCGGGAATATACAGGTATCGGAATAACCAGGTATCTGTTGTCGAAAAAGGTGACTTCAAAATAACCGATATGGCCGCCAATCCTGTCAGAAATGATGTGGTGGTGGCCTATGAAAACGGCGACCTCGCAGTCATCGACATGAACTCCGGGAATAAGAATATATTTTACCAGAATGCCGGTAATGCCGGATATTCGGTTACTTACAGTCCGGATGGAAAGAGACTCGCGGTCAGCGGAAACACGGATAATATGATCAGGATATGGGATACCACAAGACTGAGCAGCCAGATGCTCACCTTTACAGGGCATACAGGTGTGATCCGGGACCTTCAATTCAGTCATGACGGAAAACAATTGGCTTCGGGAAGCCTCGACAAAACCGTAAGGCTCTGGAACATGACCGACCCGACCCGGCAGCCGATCGTACTTCTCGATAATGGCAATAAGCCAGTCTGGAGCGTGGCCTTCAGTGCCGACGATAATTATTTATTCGCCGGGACCACGGATAAAGTCCTGAAAAAATGGCCGACAAAGATCGCCCTTTATGACAGCATGATCTGTGAAAAAATTACCCGGAATATGATCCAGAAGGAATGGAATGATTACGTGGGTGAGAATACGCCCTATCAGAAAACCTGCCCTAAAATTTCAAATTAATCTATGAGAAAGATGAAATTTTTGCTTCCCTTGATTTTTCTCCTGCCTGCTAGCGCATTAGCGCAAACAGCTGTCCAGCCTTCGGGATGTGCCCAGTCTTTGCTGGATGCGGAGGCCTTATTCGCCGAAGGGAAATTGAACCAGATCGCTCCGTTGCTGGAGACTTGCATGCGGGCAGGATTCACAAAGGATGAAAAGGTACAGGCCTATAAACTATTATCGGTTACCTATACCTACCTCGAGGAATTCTCCAAAGCGGAAGATGCCTTGCTGAACCTGCTCAGGCTGGAGAATGAGTACAGGGTTAACCCTGAAGTTGATCCTACGGAATTCATTAAGCTATTCCAGAAATTCAGGACCTACCCCATCTTCCAGGTAGGTCTTAAGATCGGT
>DATDPY010000419.1:0-7972 GCA_035292565.1 Cyclobacteriaceae bacterium
CCTGTCCCAGTTGGCATCGACCAGGATGTATTCCCATCCCATGGTGGCAGCAAGGTCAACAAAAACAGTCTGCTTCTGGTAATCCGTCGGGCTTGGGTTATCACTCCACCAGCTCCAGGAAGCTTTTCCCGGTTTGATCCAGCTTTGGTCCTCGACGATGGATGGATCATTCAAGTTATTCACCAGGTTGCTTTCGATTATGGCCGCCGGTGTCTTGCCGATAATCGCCATTCGCCAGGGCGAAGTCCAGGGCAGGGTAGAAATTGGTTCCGCAGGATAAAGCCTCCGGGCTTCTTCCTTTTCCGGCAGGCGGATCTGGTAAAGGCCTCCTCCGGCTTCAGGCTGAAGATGGGCCCCATAGAAATTCGGACCAAGGTTTGCTTCCGTTATCAGGATCCAGAATCCTTTCGTTTCAAACAATGCAGGGAATGACCATCCTTCACGTCCCGGGCTTTTGGAACTTATTTCGATACCATTTCCATAATACGTTTCATAGGCTGGTGAATATTGCGTCACAGCATCGTACGGTTGAATCCAGCTTTTGCCGGACATCGGAATAGTAAATCCGGTAGACTCGCCGGTCACCGTGTATACCATACTGTCGTTTTCCGGGAAACGGTAACGGAATGCAATCCCGTCATCATAAGCCCGGAGATCGATCTCCATCATTTTGCCAGAGGCAGTAGTGAACGGTACCGTCAGTGCATTAAAATGGTTTCTGATTTCAGATGCCTTTCCGGTAATCATTTTATAGGTTTCATCAGATTCCGAAACATTTCTTTCCTTTCCGGGGATTAGGCCCCGGGAGAAATCTTGGTCCTCCCTGGTAATTCCCAGAGGCGAATTCATTATTACGGTTACAGATCCGCTGTCCGATTCGGAAATGACTTTATAGGAAAGTTCGGAAAGAGTTGTATCGTTTGTCTGCCAGGTCAGCAGAATTTTAATTGATTTGTCCGGGGATTTTAAATCCCAATTTATTTCCTTTTGTGCACAACCGACAAGCGAAAAGATTGCCAGGATGATCAGAAGGGGGGATAAAGTGTGAATATTCATGTAAAAAATAATTGTTTACCAATTCTGCATAACCTCAAAATAGTACAAAAATTTTCATTATTCATATCTTTAAGCTTAATTAAGGCTGTCGCCTCATTTAACAGTTTGTATCCAACGGAAATATATGAATCAGCTCGAAATACAGCTTGCCGGAATAGAGGATGTGGAATGGTCGGCCCGGCTTATGGTCGGCACCGATCCATGGATCAGGCTGGGAATTCCGTTAGAAAAATGCCGGAAGAATTGCAGCGATCCTGAATTTAACCTGTTCATTGCCAGGCTCGCTAACAAACGCTGTGCAATGTTATTGCTCGATCCGCGCGGCGTGGCAGGATCGCCTTATATAAAATCCATCGCCGTGGATGAAGGATTCAGGAACAGGGGAATCGGAGCAGAGCTTATCGCCTTCGCCGAACAATTATATAAGGAGGATCATGGTTATATTTTCCTTTGTGTCTCTTCATTTAATACCCGGGCAAGAAAATTATATGAAAGGTTGGGCTATGCGATGATCGGCGAATTGAAAGATTACATTATCACCGGGGAATCCGAATTACTGATGTGCAAGAGACTTCTATAAATAAAAATAATACACCCTGGTCTCTCGTAGGAATGCTCTGTGCCACCGCCACGGCGGGATATATCTGTCGTGTTAACATTTCCACCGCCGGGGCATTGATCATGGATGATTTCGATCTTTCCCAGGTCGAAATGGGAAGGATATTCAGCGGCTTCCTGCTCGGATATGCATTGTTCCAGGTTCCTGCCGGAATGCTTGCAGACAGATGGGGAGCCAGGAGAATTCTTGCCATGTCATCCTGGTTATGGGTTGGATCCACGGCTGTCCAGGCGATCATTGGCTGGGGGCCAATTCAAACTACTTTGAATGCCGCATTGATGGCGCTGGTGATAAGCAGGTTTGTACTTGGAATCACAGAGTCCCCTACCTATCCGGGAGCCGCACGGGGAATATCAAAATGGATCTTGCCCAAATTCCAGGGAAGGGCGAATGGAATTGTAATCTCCTCTATTGGGCTGGGTTCTGCCCTCGCTCCACTGATCGTCTCCAATGTCATGGTCCACTGGGGGTGGAGAATCGCTATGTTGGTTTCCGGGATTCCAGCCCTTGTCATCGCGATATTATGGCTGACGATCAGGGAGCCGGAAGCAGTTCAATCAACTCAGATTAATAACGGAAAAATACAGGATAAAAATGTTCTTAACCTGAAAACATCACTGCTGTCGCGTAGTTTCATATTGTTGACGTTGAGTTATACTTTGCAGGGTTATGTGGGATATATTTTCGTTACCTGGTTTTATTTATACCTCGTACAGGAAAGACATTTTGATTTATTGAGCGGTGCATGGATGAGCAGCCTGCCCTGGTTGCTTTCGATTATTTCAATTCCTTTGGGAGGCTGGATATCTGACCGCCTCGCTGCCGGGAGACCTGGACTTATATGGGGCAGAAGAGCAGTGCCATTGATCGGGATGTCTGCTTCGGGCATTATGATTTCCATTGGGGCTCATACCGGAAGCGCTCTGATTGCAGCTGTTTCCCTGGCTTTTGCAACAGCATTGATCCTCTCGGTCGAAAGCCCGTTTTGGACAACGATGATGATCATGTCCGGGAGCAGGAGCGGGATGGCCGGAGGAATCATGAATATGGGAAGCAATATTGGGGGGTTCATCTCGCCAGCGCTGACGCCCATCCTGGCTGAATATTTCGGCTGGGAGAATTCATTGCATATTGCCGCCGGCCTGGCCATTATCGCAGCCATATTATGGGTCGGTGTCGGAACGGACAGAAAAGATCCCGGATAAAATATTCGTTCGACCCGTCTAGCCCAACCGGCCAATGCTACTGTTCGGACAGGGAGATTCTTTATTATCTTTTTGATAATTGATTGATTAAACCGGTTTTATGCTTATATTGGTTTTAACGAGGCATAGGACAGCATTGATTTTTTCGGTTTTTATTGACGTAGTCAGCCGCATTTATGACGAACTTTTTAATTCTCCGGTGTGCTGATCTCATTTCATTCCACAATGAACTTCATAATCAACACAGTCATGTGAAAATCATGTCGTTAGTGCGGATTGTCCGGATGATCCATGGATTAAATGGAAACGATTCCGGGCGGAATTTGGAATTCGACATTATTCTTTAGCTATATGAAATATATAAAAACAAAATTGCTTATCCTGTCCCTGTATGTATCCGGACTAACCGGATTGCGGGCACAGGAGGCCTTAACGGCCACGGGGGACTATGCCTCAGGCCAGGGCGGTTCTGTAAGCTATTCGGTGGGACAACTGGTTTATCATGAACTCACCGGAACAGGCGGAAAAATAAATGAGGGCGTACAACAGCCATTTGAAATTACAGCTATACTCGGGATTGAAAATGAAGGCATAAGCCTTGTCTGCAGCGTCTTTCCCAATCCGGCAAAATTATTTGTTACGCTTAAAATTGAAAACCTTCAGCTTGATAATCTTATTTATCAGTTATTTGACCTGAACGGAAAATTGCTGGAGAACAGGAAGATCGAATACCATGAAACGCCGATCGGTTTAGGTGGATTCGATTCGGCAGTCTATTTATTGAAGGTAACCGATAACCGTAAGGAATTAAAAACATTTTTAATCATAAAAAATTAACCGGTCATGAAAAAGCTTTTTACCTTTTTTGCAGCTATTTTTTTTACGGCGGGTCTGAATGCGCAGCCTCCCGATAAAATGAGCTACCAGGCTGTGATCCGAAACAGTAGCAATGAACTGGTGACCAACCAGGCGGTGGGTATGCAGATCAGCATATTGCAGGGTACCGAATCGGGATCTGCAGTCTACGTGGAAACACAGGCGCCGACCTCCAACGCCAATGGATTGATCACCATTGAAATTGGCGGTGGAACGGTAGTATCCGGAAGCTTCGGAGATATCGATTGGTCAGCGGGGTCATATTTCCTTAAAACCGAAACCGATCCGACAGGGGGCACGACTTATACGATTACCGGCGTAAGCCAGTTGCTCAGCGTTCCTTATGCATTTCATGCCGCTTCTTCCGGTGATGCGTTCAGCGGGAATTATGAAGACCTTAACAACAAACCTGTACTGGCTGATGTAGCCATAACCGGCGAATTTGATGATCTTCTAAACGCACCTGGTCTGTTTGACGGAACATGGACCAGCCTCATCGGCAAACCATCTTTCGCCACTGTAGCCACTTCGGGGAGCTATAATGATTTGTCAAACAGGCCTTCACTTTTTGATGGAACCTGGGACAGCCTCAGCGGCAAACCGGCTTTTGCTACGGTAGCCACTTCAGGAAGCTATGCCGATCTGACGAACAAGCCGTCCCTTTTTGACGGGACATGGAACAGCCTAACCGATAAGCCTTCATTCGCAACCATCGCAACTTCAGGAAGCTATAACGACCTGGCTGACAATCCATTTTCGTTCACTTCTCCCGCCGCCGACCAGTTGATTAAGTACAATAATACTTCCGGAAAATGGGAAAACTGGACTGCAGATTTTCTGACCACTGAAACTGATCCGGCGTGGACAGCAGCGGCGGGCAGTTACTATACCATGACCAACATGCAAACAGACGGCCAGGCCCAGGTACACTGGAACAACCTGACAAATGCTCCTGCTTTCAATACAGTCGCCACCAGCGGGGATTATAACGATCTGACGAACAAGCCGACTATAATTGATAATACGCTTTTTAATACTTCTACCGGCTTTGAGGCCCTGAATCCCAGTACCACCGGACAAAATAATACAGCATATGGTTATCAATCTCTTTACTCAAACACTACCGGGGCTGGAAATACGGCAAATAGTTATCAAGCACTTTACTCAAACAGTACCGGAAGTTATAATACCGCAAACGGTGCTGCCGCACTTTATTCAAACACTACCGGAACGGTCAATACGGCATTGGGTTATCAATCATTATATTCAAATACCGTTGGGGTTAATAATACGGCAGTTGGATATCAATCGCTATATTCAAATACTACCGGAACCCATAATACTGCAAATGGTGTATTATCACTTTATTCGAATACCACCGGGCTTAGTAATACGTCATTTGGATATAATGCGCTGTACTCCAATACTACCGCAAATGGCAATACGGCAATTGGGAAAGATGCACTTCTCTATAATACTAGCGGGACATTGAATACAGCAATTGGTGCTCAATCACTTTTATTTAACTCAATAGGAAATTACAATACGGCAACTGGCAGTCATTCACTTGTCGCAAACACTACTGGAGGTTATAATACATCAACTGGTCGTTCTTCACTTTACTCGAACACAACAGGAAATTATAATACAGCAAATGGTTATCAATCACTTTACTCAAACACAACAGCATCTAATAATACGGCAGTTGGCAGTAATGCACTCTATTCAAATACAACGGGGACTGCCAATACGGCGAGTGGTTTTAATTCATTGTACTCGAATACGACCGGAAACTTCAACACAGCTAATGGTTATCATTCGCTGTATTCAAACACCACTGGGTTATACAATTCTGCATTTGGCTTTAATTCACTTGTTACAAATTCTACCGGTTCGGGAAATACGGCTATCGGGTCAAGCTCTCTATTGTCAAATAATACCGGATATGATAATACCGCAATAGGCGTTTATTCACTTACTGCAAATACCAACGGAAATAGCAATGTAGCTATTGGTACTCAATCACTCTACCTAAATACGACCGGAGCTGAGCATACGGCCATCGGTTATCAATCACTTTATTCGAATACAACAGGGGGTTTTAATACAGCTTATGGGTTTAAGTCATTGTATTCAAATACCAGTGCAACATATAACACGGCGGTAGGTCATCAGTCGCTTTATTCAACCACCACGGGAAATAATAATGTGGCCGTAGGTAAAAATACCCTTTATACAAACACAAACGGATATTTTAATACTGCCGTGGGATACGGGGCCTTTTCATCAGGCGCCAGTTATCATAATACTACCGTTATTGGTGCCAATGCCCAGGCTTTAGCAAACAATCAGGTTGTGTTGGGCGATGCAGGTGTTACCAATTGGTCTTTCGGGGCACCATCATATGATGCCACCCGGGCGATCCAGGTAGGAACGAGCGCCAGCAATGGAAACGGAGCCTATCTTACTGTTGGCGGAGTCTGGACCAACGGTTCTGATAAAAATAAAAAGGAAAACTTTGTTCCATTAGACAGGAGAGAAATATTGGCAAAAATAAATTCCCTCCTGATCACTCGCTGGAATTACATAGGGGAGCCGGCTTCTGTCACCCATATCGGCCCAATGGCCCAGGATTTTTATGAACTGTTCCGGACTGGTGATGATGACCGGTATATTTCCACCATCGACCCATCCGGGGTTGCACTGTTGGCTATCCAGGAATTGATCGGGGAAATTTCAACGCTGAAGGAAACAGTCAGCAGGCTGGAAACTGAAAATGCTGCGCTCCGGTCGGATTTCGATAAACGGATCGGGAAATTGGAAATGATTTTACAAATAGCGGCTCAAAATAATGAATAGCCGGGAATTCATCGGGTTAAACCTTGGAGGTCGCAAGACCTCCAAGGTTTTCTCGCGGTCATTTTCGACCGAAATATTTTGAATTTCTCACAGTTTTATATGCCTCATCAAGAATCTTCTTCTGTTCTTCCGGAGTCTTATCCTTCCAGATCAACCAGTTTATCCCCCCTGTTTCAATCCCCTGGCTGAAATAATACGGAGCTTTTTCAAAAATTGAATCTCTCCCGGTAACACGAGGGTCTTCGGTTTTATGTAAATAACCGGTAAGAACATCATTCAGCGAATCCACGATTGATTTATATTCATTGGATCCGGCAATATTATTTAGTTGTAGCGGATCGGTATGAACATCATATAATTCATAAGCGGGACGTTTGCCATAAGCAAGGTCGAAGTAATTGTGTTCGTTTGTGTTTTCAAGCAACATGGTTACATTTTTAGAAATTGCCGGGTCAACATCTCCGAAAGGTTCCAGGTTGTAATTATAACGGGGATCAGGATGCCCGGCCGGCCAAAGGTCCGGTCTGAAATTCCGGATGAATAACCAATCCTCGGAACGAATAGCGCGCGAGGGATAAATCATTCCCCCGGGCTGGCACCAGGCGTGACGTTCCTTGCCCATAAAGACAAAATTTCTTGCGGGATCAATCATTCCGCTTTTTTCGGAAACCAGCAACGGCATCATGCTTTTTCCCGACATGATTTCCGGAATATTAATTCCGGCGGCTTCAAGGAAAGTGGGAGCCAGGTTGATCAGGGAAATAAAGTCGGAGACAGTCCTGTCGGGCTTAATCTTACCGGGCCACATAATGGCCAGGGGCATCCTCGAACCAAAATCATAGATATTGGACTTGGCCCTGGGAAATGGCATCCCATCATCCGATGTAACAACGATGAGGGTATTGTCGAGCAATTCCAGGCTGTCGAGGATGAAAAGAGCGCGGCCTAGCTGTTTATCGAACCATTCAATTTTAAGATAATAATCCGCGAGGTCGGATCGCATTTCCGGCGTATCCGGGAGAAAACCAGGCACTTCTATTTGGTCGGCATTTTTTCCTGATCTAAGGCCGGACCCTTCCTCATAAGGCCGGTGGGGCTCGTGCGTTCCCATCCAGAAACAGAATGGCTGGTCCGACGGTTTTCCTGCAAGGAACCATTTAAAATTTTCCGCATAATTGATTTTGCTTACCCCGGCCTGTACTTCCCTGTATCGTATTGAATCATACGACTTTCCAGCAGGATTATAGGTTCTGCTGCTGTGTTCAAGTCTGCCAGGTCCCCAGCCTTTGCCGGTCAGTCCAACATAATAACCATGGTCGGTCAATACATCCGTATAGGTCACCAACTCATCAGGGAA
>DATDPY010000420.1:0-12326 GCA_035292565.1 Cyclobacteriaceae bacterium
CCACGAATTTTACACATGCTGATCCCCCAAATCTTAAAGGACACCACACACCGCGAAAGCGGTGTCAATTTGTGTCAATTCGTGTTACCCGCCTGCCTGGGCGGGCAGGTTAGTGGCAAAACCGTTCCGGGGACTGGGCGAACCCGCTCTTTCCTTCTTGCTTTGCCAGGACTGACGGGTGAGTGCACGAATATGCCTTCGGCATTTCCACAAATTCCTCAAAGACACCTCGCCCCGCGAAAAAGGGTGTCGATTCGTCGTTATCTTGGAAAGGGGGGCTTGGACTCAAAAAATATCCTGAAAAGACGGTTAAATAATTCAGAATAACCAATTGTTTTCCTTTTCCATTTTTACCGGACAACATTGAATCACTAATTAACCTTCTCGAATATCATGGGATCTTCGAAGGACTCCTTATCCGATGAATATTTCAGAATAAATTTCTGCAAGTCCTCCGTTTCTGCGGTTATTAATACACAGTTTCTATTATCTTTAAGACCGCGAATTTCACCTATGTTATACTCTTTTCCGCTTAGGTTAATCAATTCATGCTTTAACCTGATCCGGTTCTGTTTGAATAGCTGGATCATCTTTTCGCCGTTGAACATGTAAACATACATCCCCTTATCAGATAACTCAATTTTAAGAAATGAATGTACCGGAAAATAATTATCCATCAACATTTCTGTGATGAAGTCGGCATCAGGATATAAATCGATAAAATAATAATTTCCTACTTTAAGATAGTGGATATCAAATCGCAAGGTGTCCTCGTCTTCCCAGTAGGTAAGCGAATAGGCAGGAGGATGGAGCGGGTTAATTTCAACATAAGCATCTCCCTCATCGAATTCCCTCCATAATCCGATCAATTTATCTTCTCTCACAACGTTCGAATCAGTGTATAACGGGTGCACCGAAAATACCGTGCATGAGGATATCAGTGCAGTAAGAGAAAGCGCGAAGACAATTACAGATTTAGTTTTCATGGCTATATCCATTTGTTATTGGTCAAATAGATCACGAAAGCAGGGGTAATGCAAAAAAATTCGATGAACGGGGCAAGTTGCCGGGTAAAACATGGAATAAGTCCGGTTTATTCAATTCTCAAGGGGCTTTTTTATGATGCTTCCGAGTATTATTTGAATGAAATTTTGATAAATTTGGGGCCTCCGTTTTAACAGGCGGGTAGTTCAATTTGAAATAATTAAATTTTTATAAATCTTTTTAACCTAAATGATCAGAAATATGAAATCCGAAAAGAAATACGTTTACTTTTTTGCGGCCAATGATTCGGAAGGGAGTGCTGACATGAAGGCGTTGTTGGGAGGAAAAGGCGCCAATCTTGCCGAAATGTGCAAGTTGGGTATTCCTGTTCCTCCGGGCTTCACCCTCAGCACCGAGGTATGCACCGTGTTTTACAAGAATAAAAGAAAATACCCGGAAGGATTGACCGATGAAGTAGACGCACATTTGAAAAGAGTGGAAAAAGTAATGGGGAAAAAGTTCGGAGACCCAAAAAATCCGTTGCTTTTCTCTGTCAGGTCGGGCGCCAGGGCATCCATGCCGGGGATGATGGATACGGTACTTAACCTTGGTTTGAACGACAAGATCGCAGAAGGCCTGGTTAAGCTGACCAAGAATGCACGTTTCGTATGGGATTCTTACCGCAGGTTCGTGCAAATGTATGGCGATGTTGTGCTTGGTTTAAAGCCGGTTGAAAAGGATGATATCGACCCGTTTGAAGAGATCATCGAACGAAAGAAACATGAAAAAGGCGTGGAGCTTGATACCGACCTTAAAACAAACGATCTTAAAGAACTTGTTGAAGAATTCAAGCAGGCTATTCTTGCAAAAACCGGCAATCCTTTCCCGGATGATCCGAAGGAGCAGCTCTGGGGTGCCATTGGCGCCGTATTCGGAAGCTGGATGAATGACAGGGCTATCACTTACCGCAGGCTAAACAATATCCCGGCCGAATGGGGGACCGCCGTAAACGTTCAGTCGATGGTTTATGGCAACATGGGCAATGATTCAGCCACAGGGGTGGCCTTTACCAGGGACCCATCCACCGGAGAGAATGAGTTTTACGGGGAATACCTGGTTAATGCCCAGGGAGAAGATGTTGTTGCAGGGATCCGCACGCCGCAGCCCATCAACAAGGCAGGAAAGAAAAGCAAGGATGATGTGATGCTGGAAGTTTTAATGCCGACAATTTATAAGCAATTGTACAATATCCGGCTGAAACTCGAAAAGCATTACCGGGATATGCAGGATATTGAATTCACCATTGAAAGGGGAAGACTATGGATGCTGCAGACCCGCAATGGGAAGAGAACTGCTTCGGCAGCGCTCAGGATTGCGGTTGATATGGTTAAGGAAAAACTTATATCAAAAGAAGAGGCAGTGATGAGGGTCCAGCCTTCGCAGCTCGACCAGTTGCTGCATCCTACCTTCGATCCCAAGGCAAAGATCAAAGTGCTTGCAAAGGGACTGCCCGCCTCCCCGGGCGCTGCATCCGGCCGGGTTGTCTTTAATGCCGACGATGCCGAAGGATGGTCAAAGAAAAACGAAAAGGTGATCCTCGTCAGGATTGAGACTTCACCTGAGGATATCGGCGGGATGAATGCAGCGGAAGGTATTCTTACGGCTCGCGGAGGGATGACTTCGCATGCCGCCGTGGTTGCCAGGGGTATGGGAAAATGTTGCGTGGCAGGATGCAAAGACATCTCGGTCAATTACAGCTCACGTCAGTTTAAGGTAAAGGATGCGGTGGTGAAGGAAGGCGACTGGATCTCCCTGAACGGATCTACGGGTGAAGTGATCGTTGGAAAAGTTCCGACCGTAATGCCTGAGATTTCCGGAAACTTTGGAAAACTTATGTCATGGGCGGATGAAATAAAACGCCTGGCTGTACGAACGAACGCTGATACTCCGCACGATGCAAAAGTAGCCCGTGATTTCGGCGCGGTTGGAATAGGACTTTGCCGCACCGAGCACATGTTCTTCCAGGAAGGCAGGATCGAGGCGATCAGGGAATTTATCCTTGCCAATGATGAGACAGGAAGAAAAGCTGCCCTGGCGAAACTTTTGCCAATGCAAACGGATGACTTTGTGGGGATCTTCGAAGCCATGGACGGTTTTCCGGTTACCATCAGGACCATCGACCCGCCGCTCCATGAGTTTCTGCCCGGCAGGATGGAACTTCAGAATGAGATCCTCGATTACAAGCTTGCCCTGAAAAATGCGGAGAACCTGGATAGGATCAATGACCTGATCAAGAAAATAAGGACAGCCGAGGAGCTGGCGGAAAAAGTAGAGTCTCTTCATGAGATTAACCCGATGCTTGGACTGAGGGGTTGCCGATTGGGTATTCTTTATCCCGAACTTACGGAAATGCAGGCAAGGGCGATATTCGAAGCCGCTTGCATTTGCAAGAAGAAGAAAATTGATGCGAGGCCTGAAGTCATGATCCCGTTGATCACCTCGAAGGCCGAGCTTCAGAACCAGAAAGAAATCGTTGTGAGGGTGGCCGAGGAAATCATAGCTAGGTACGGTGTGGAAGTGGATTATATGGTGGGAACGATGATTGAACTTCCGCGTGCCGCACTCAATGCCGATACCATCGCCGAGGAAGCCGAATTTTTTAGTTTCGGTACCAACGACCTTACCCAAACCACATTGGGATTATCACGCGACGATGCAGGTAAATTCCTTCCCATGTATGTTGAAAAGGGCATTTATGAGGCGGAACCATTCCAGCAGCTCGACCAGGGCGGAGTCGGCAAACTGATTGACCTTGCCTGCAGGGAAGGCCGCAAGACGAGGAAAGACCTTAAGCTGGGAATCTGCGGCGAACATGGCGGGGATCCGTCATCCGTGGAATTCTGCCATAAGGTGGGATTAAACTATGTGAGCTGCTCGCCGTACAGGGTTCCCATAGCCCGGCTGGCTGCTGCACAGGCGGTTCTTAAAGAAAAGAAAAAATAATTAATTCAATTCTATAAGTTTGATATCGAAAAGCCGCTCCTTAACCGGGCGGCTTTTTAATTGCCCATGGTTCCGCAAAATCATGAATTATTAAAAATTCTGTATTATGGTTACCTTGAATTGAAATCTGGGAACGAAATACATCATAGATGGGGAAAATTGAAACGGATAAAAACAAAAATAAAGCCGAGGACGTTTATGCAAAAACCTCGGAAAGGAAAGGCCTTTATGGAATTGCTGAAACCATATTCAGGCGTTTCCGGACTATCACTTATCTGGCGGCATTAATTCCTTTGTATGCTGTCTGCATTCTTGCCATGGGGATTTCGGCAATCCCGGGAGTATATTTTTTTTATTTTATTTCAGACGCCTCCGTTTCATGGCCTGAATTTTTTCATTACGCAGCCATCGGGCTTGGAATATTTGTTGGTTTTTTCCTGTATGGCCTGAGCCTGATTTTCGTTGTTCCTTTAATGAATTTCGTCATCCCCCTGAGATTGAAACCTTTCCGCGGAGGGTTCTATTCTTTGCCTTCCGTGCCCTGGTATATTCATAATGCACTGACCTACGTGGTGCGATACACCTTCCTTGAATATTTTACACCGACCCCGCTGAGTATATTTTTTTACAGGATGATGGGAATGAAGATCGGAAAGGATTCGCATATCAACACCACCAATATATCGGATCCATGCCTGATAGAGATCGGAGACAGGGTGACCATCGGGGGCTCGGCAACCATCATCGCGCATTATGCCATGCAGGGTTATTTGATTGTGGATAAGGTTAAGATCGGACATGGCGTCACGATCGGGCTGAAGGCAACCATTATGGGCGATGTGGAGATCGGGGAAGGCGCCTCAATTGGTCCGCATGAAGTTGTATTCCCGAAGTCGAGGATACCTGCAGGGCGGAAATTCGAAAAATAAATTTTTGGCATTAGATTGAATTTTTCCGGCCTGAACGCAGGACCAAATCCAGTAAACGTCGGTTAAAGTCATGATTTTGCAGCAGGTCCTCGACATAAACATGCATCCTGTATTTCCATTGATTGACGGGGTTGCTTGGATCGTTGATCTGTTCGTCGAACGGGTTCTCCCTTCGAAGATCCTCATCAATGCCGAGAAGGTCCTGAATCGGGAAGATCGCCCACATCGAAGGCGACTGGAAATGCCGGGCAAGGATCTCCTCGGAAATCCAGGGCTCACATTTTGCGGGGGCCTGACCCTGACGGCCGAGGATGATGTTGTAAAATCTTTGAGCCCTGTCGTGATCATCTTCCCACCAGCCGCGAACCGTTGACATATCATGGCAGGAAGGACTGCTCACCGATAAATACGGGGCATCCGCTATGCGCCCGAATTCCGTGTTGTTTTCCTTGGGCATCCGCTGGATATATAAGCGCAGAATATTCAGCTCTTCCAAAACCCCGGGTACACAGTCCGGAACCATTCCGAGATCCTCGCCGCATACGAGCATATTTGTTGCGCCTGTGATCACCGGAAGCTTGATCATCGCCTGTTCCCGCCAGAAATTTTCCTGCCTGTGGTAAAAATAGTGGGTGTAAATACCATTGAGGATTCCTTTGGTGTGGTCGTCAAATTCCTTATAAGATAATGTCTGGTGAAACGCGATTTTAGGATGAAAAGCATTTTTATCCGATCCCGGTTCCTCGAAAAAAAGGAGGTTCCCGGTGAGCTGGAACATGCCGAGCATTATCTTATTCTTTTTTTCCGCCACGGCCGCATCATCATCAGGAGACGGGGCATAAATTTCTCCGATCTTCTTCTGGGATTCCCAGCCCTTGCGGATTGAATACCGATCGGGTTCCGTCATGACCAGGTGTTTTGTGATCACCTCGCCTTTCGATTCCCCGAAGATCATATCAAGCATGTATTCCCGGATATATGGCCTGCAGAACCTGTCATATTCAAAATACAGACCGGCTAATTCCAATTCTTTACGTTGCATCGGAATGGCCGGGTTGAATTTACCCATCAATCCTTCTACAGCATCGATCGGGATTTCCCATATCCTGAAAAAACCAAGGACGTGGTCAATCCTGTAAGCATCGAAATACCTTGCCATGAATGTAAGACGGCTTCGCCACCAGGAATAATTATCCTGTGCCATTTTTTCCCAGTTATAGGTCGGGAATTTCCAGTTCTGGCCTGTTTCAGAATAAGCATCCGGCGGAGCCCCGGCCTGGCGGTCCATGTTGTAAATTTCAGGATGTACCCAGGCATCAACGCTGTTTCTGAAGATGCCGATCGGGATGTCCCCCTTCAAAACCACACCTTTCATGCGTGCGTATGCTGAAACTTCTGTGAGCTGTTTATGAAGATGGAATTGAATAAAATAATGAACGGCGATGTCGTCATAATCCTGTCCGCCAGGCTCTACGAACAGGCTGATCTCTTCGCTGTCGTATGCGGAATATTTTTTCCATTGCGTGAAATCGGAAGTATTGTACCGGTCCCTGAGGCATGAGAAGGCTGCATAGGGGACCAGCCAATCCTTGTTCTCATTAAAGTAGCGTTTGTATTCGGCGTCTTCGAGAAATTTATCCCTTGATTGATCAAAGATCTTTTTATAGTATCTCGATTTAAGCTTCATCACCTCGAGGTAATCATATTCAGGGAATTGATTCAGGTGTTGTGCCCTGTTGCGGAATTCTTCCATCTCATCCTGCGATTCCAGCAAACCCATGCCCGGGCAATGCAGGTACATTGGGTGGAGCGCATAAACGGAAATAGCGGCGTAGGGATAGGAATCCATCCAATCGTGGCCGGCGATTGTATCGTTAACCGGGAGAATCTGGATAATCCGCATACCGGTTTTAGCTGCCCAATCGACGAGAAGCTTCAGGTCATAAAACTCCCCGTTTCCCCAGCTGTTGCGCGTCCGTATCGAGAATACCGGGATGGCGATTCCGGCACCCTTCCATAACCCCTGGGGGTAGCGGAAACTCTCGTCGGTATGAATGGAAACAAAATCGTCGAGCAGCGATTTATCATCGGAGTGGATTCGATTGCCGCCTGATTCCCAGGCAATGAGTTTTCCCTCCTTTTTATCGTAGATCCCGTATTTATATTCAAGAGGTCTGATGTTTTTTTGAAGCAATACGTCAACGCTCCAGAGAGGGAAATCCGAATCATCCATGACAAGGGCTTTTTCCGGGTCCCATTCTCCGAGGCTTTTGTCGTTTCCGGAAATGCAGAAATGCAGGACGGGGTGGATCCTTGGCGCATAAAGCCTGAACCGGTGATTAAAATATTTTTCCTGGTGTCTTCCCTGCTTCCTGGTAAACCTTTGCATCAGGCAGCCGGTAAAGGCGGAGGAAAAGAAAACATTTTCATAATTTTTTTGAGGCCTCCAGAAATCGTGGAGGTATATGTGGGTATTATTGATATTATCCAGATCGACTGTCCTGTACTCCCCCCATTCGGATTGGGAATTATTCCGGTCGTCTTTCAACAGGTATTTATAGCGAAGGACGTCTTCGGGTTTCCGTGCCAGATCAATGGTAAGTTCCCATTTTCCATCGTGTGTATACACCATGGGCGCCGCTTTGCCAGGATTTTCCAGACCAAGATCTCCGACAGATCCTAAAATGCAGATATTCTCGCCAATTCGGGTATAGTATTCGATGTTAAAATGGAGTTGAATTTTCATCAGGCAGGTGCTAAAGGGTAATCATTGATTTTCCGGGCATAATCCCGTTAGAAAATTAGCAATATTTATGGTATCACAGCAGAGATTGGCATAAAAGAAAATGGAAGTATCAAAGCAGGATTGCAGCGACAATCAGGATAATCAGGAATGACGATACCGAGACGATCGTCTCCATAACAGACCAGGATCGCAAAGTCTGGTTCTCGGTCATATTTAGATATTTCCCGATCAGCCAGAATCCGCTGTCGTTTACGTGCGAAAGAATGGTTGCCCCCGATGCAATGGCTATCACGATCAGCGATTTATGGATGTCAGTTATGCTCATCTCCATCAATACGGGTGCGATCATACCGGCAGAAGTTATCATGGCCACGGTGGCTGATCCTTGAGTAACCCTGATGATTGCGGCAAGAATGTAGGCCAGTACAATCGGCGAAAGTTGGTAAGTCACCATGATCTTGGCAAGAGCAACCCCCACACCGCTGTCGACAAGGATCTGTTTGAATACTCCGCCTGCCCCTGTGATGAGAATGATGAGTCCGGCCGGGGATAATGCGGCGTTGGCAATTTTCATCATCTGGTCTTTTTTAATACCCTGTTTTGATCCGAGAAAATAACCGGCGAACAGGGTTGCAAGAAGTAACGCAACAAATGGATGACCCAGAAATTTAAAAAAATTCATAAGCCACCAGGGCTCGTACCAATTCGCTTTCTCGCCCAATTCGAGGATTGACCTGAGGATGATCAACAGCAACGGAAGGCCGATAAGGAATATGACCCATCGGTATGAGAGGCCCTTGTCGGTATTCAGGCTTCCCAGGTCTTCAAGTCCCTGATCGATGGATGGCGGCGGAACGTAGATTTTTTTGCTGATGTAATTCCCGAAAACCGGACCGCTGATAATTGCCGTTGGGATCCCGATGATGATCCCTGCCATGATGACCAGGCCCAGGGGAGCATCAATGATCTGGGCAACTGCTATAGGGCCGGGAGTGGGAGGTACAAATGCGTGCGTAACAGCCAGCCCGGCGAGCATGGGTATTGCATAATATAATACCGACCTGGAGGATTTACGGGCGAGTGCAAAGACCATGGGGACGAGGATAATAAATCCAACATCCAGGAATACGGGTATGGCGACCAGAAAACCGGTGGCCATCATTGCCCAGGATGCCCTCTTTTCTCCGAAAAATGAAAGCATTGCCTTCGCGAGGGATTCCATTCCGCCTGTTACCTGAAGGACTTCTCCGAATATTGCCCCCAGGCCTACCACCACGGCAATATATCCAAGCGTACTGGCCATTCCTTCCTGGATACTCACCAGGATTTTTTCCAGGTCCATGCCTGTAAATATTCCTACCAGGATGCTGACCAGGATCAGCGCAAGGAATGCATGAATTTTAAAACGGAGCACGAGGAAAAGGAGCAGGGAAATCGAGGCTGCCGTGATCAGGATAAGTTCGAGAACAGACATACGAAGATTTTATATGCCTCTGAAAAGTTCGTGGGATTCGAGATAACCGGGCACCGTTACGTTCCAGTTGAATTTGTCCCGGATCGTTTTGGCGAAAATATCAGCGCATTTCGGTTCGCCATGTACCACAAACACCTGCTTGGGAGAGGAGCGAAATGCAGAGAGCCAACTCAACAATTCTTCGCGGTCGGCATGGGCTGAATAACCCTCCAGCCTTTCGATATTGCATTTGACCGGGACCTCGAGGCCGAAGATCTTTACCGTGGGTTCGCCTTCAAGGATCTTTCTCCCGCGGGTCCCTTCTGCCTGGTATCCGACAAAAAGCACCGTGTCGTTCGGGCGCTGCAGGCGGTGGAATAGATGATGAAGTATCCTGCCCCCCGTGCACATCCCGCTGGATGATATTACCACGGCGTCATTCCTGATCTCGTTTATCTCGATCGATTGTTCCTGGCTCCTCCTGTACTGGATATTTTTAAAATCAAAGACGGCATTTTCATTCGTGCCCAGCATATGCTCCTTCAGCTTATGGAAGCTGATGTATTTTTTATATAGTTCGGTAACGCTGAAAGCCATGGGGCTGTCGATGAATACGGGTATATCGGGAATGAGCCCGTCCTCGATCAGCTCCTTCATGTAATACAGCATCATCTGGGTCCGCCCGACAGCGAAGGCAGGGATCAGCAGGCAGCCACGCCTGTCGATGGCCTGGTTCACCACATCCGATAGTTCCTTTTTCTGGTTTCCCTGCGGATTGTCGCGGTCGCCGTAAGTCGACTCGATGAACAGGATATCTGCTTCCTCGAACAGGGTGGGATTATACAGGATGGGGTCATCCAGCCTGCCAATATCCCCGGAGAACAGCATAGTTTTTTTCTGGTTACTCCCGTTCAGGATAATTTCCACAGAGGAAGCACCGAGAATATGACCTGCATTATGGAATTTAACTTTTATTTCACCGTTGATCTTCAAAGTATCGCCATAGGCAACCGGATTGATCAGGGGGAAAACCGATTCGGCGTCTTTCGTATCATAAAGCGGCTGCGGATCGGCATGTTTTGAATATCCTTTTTTCCTGGCAAACGCGGCTTCTTCTTCCTGCAGCTTGGCTGAATCAAGCAGCAGGATCCTTACCAGGTCTTCCGTTGGCTGGGTGCAGTAAACCGGGCCGGAAAATCCCTCCTTCACCAGTTTGGGGAGGTAGCCGACATGGTCGATATGGGCATGGGTAAGGATAACGGCGTCGATCTTCTCTGGAGGGACCGGGAAATTATCCCAGTTGCGCAGCCGGAGTTCCTTCAATCCCTGGAATAAACCGCAATCGACAAGGATCTTATGATCGTTGATATCAAGGAGATACCTTGATCCCGACACGCTCCCGGCGCCCCCGAGAAATTTTACCCTAACGTTCATCCCGCTGGTTCAATGGCCTTCAGAATTTTCTTTTTTCTTTTTGGGAAGATTATCGATGAGTATCAGTGCGGCTGAAAATCCAACGAGGATGCAAACGATCCAGATGAACAGGTTTGCAGAATCAAGCAGGGGTGCGTCAGGCATATCTTGTGGATTTGATTTGCGTAAATATAATTGTATTTAGAAACATTCTCAAACCCTCACCGGGAGCTTTTTTTATATCAGTGACTATGACATCAGTTTAACTTTCTAAAGTACCGTCATGGCCACGAATACACAAATATGCCAGTGGCATTAACACGAATTCCTCCAGGACGTTCTTACGCCGCGAAAGTCGGTGTCAGTTCGTGCCATTCGAGTCATTTGTGGCTATTACATTTAATATTAAGTTACGAATGTACGAAAATGCCTTTGGCATAAACACGAATTTCACCAGCACATTCTTACACCGCGAAAGTCGGTGTCAATTTCCATTTTTACAGGACAAGAATGATTCCACAATCAAAGTTTATTTTTGAGCATCACCTTGATCTCATTCAGTTTCAACAGCGCTTCCACAGGGGATATGGTGTTAATGTCGATCTGCCCCAGGATTTCCTTAACCTTTTCGAACCTGGGATCGGATTCGAAAAGGCTTAACTGTATTTCCCGGGCAGGCAGGGCTGAAAACTTGTTGATATTTTCCTCCGTGAGCTTTTCTTTTTCAAGATGCCGCAGGATCTCGTTCGCGCGCAAAACGATCGAATTGGGCATGCCGGCCATCTGGGCTACGTGGATGCCAAAGCTGTGTTCGCTTCCCCCTTCCTTGAGTTTGCGTAAGAAGATGATCTTGTTCCCAACCTCCTTCACCGACACATTATAGTTTTTTATTCCTTCATGTTCGGCAGCGAGCTGGTTCAATTCATGGTAATGCGTGGCGAACAATGTCTTAACCCTGTACTTTGGGTGATTATGCAGGTATTCGGCGATGGACCATGCAATGGAAACCCCGTCGTAGGTGCTGGTACCCCGCCCGATCTCGTCCATCAGCACAAGCGAACGGTCGCTCAGGTTGTTCAGGATGCTCGCCGTTTCCGTCATCTCAACCATGAATGTCGATTCTCCGCGGGAAAGATTGTCCGATGCGCCCACCCTTGTGAAGATCTTGTCGATCATACCGATCTCCGCCCTTTTGGCGGGGACGAACGAACCGGTCTGTGCCATAATCACGATCAGCGCTGTTTGCCGGAGCAATGCTGATTTACCTGCCATATTGGGACCCGTGATGATGAGGATCCTCTGTTTATCATTATTCAGGTATATATCATTTGGAATGTAAGGTTCACCCAGCGGGAGTTGTTTTTCGATCACGGGATGGCGCCCTTCATGGATGACGAGGTTCGTACTGTCATTAACCTCGGGCTTTATATAATTATTTTTCCTGGCGACTCCTGCGAATGAAGAAATGCAGTCGATGTTGGCGATCACCCTGGCATTCTGCTGGACCTGGTTTACATAATCGCCCGCGCTTTTAACAAGTTCACCGTATAATTTCTGTTCGATGGAAAAAATCTTCTCCTCTGCGGTGAGGATCTTTTCCTCGTAGGTTTTCAACTCTTCGGTGATATACCTTTCGGCATTCACCAGCGTTTGTTTGCGGATCCATTCCGGCGGTACCTTGTTCTTGTGGGCGTTGGTAACTTCCAGGTAATACCCGAAAACTTTATTATAGGCGATTTTCAGCGATGAGATCCCTGTCCGCTTGCTCTCTTCTTCCTGAATCCTGAGCAGATAATCC
>DATDPY010000421.1:0-8257 GCA_035292565.1 Cyclobacteriaceae bacterium
CCCTCGGAAACCCCGTTCTTCTGGTCGGCGATTCGCCGCAGAACTTACCGCAGAAGCTCACCATCGCCGAAATGCATACCTACTTCGCGGATTGTAAAAGCAAGGGCATCAACCTTTGCTGGATATGCATCGATGGCCAGCCGACCGATAGGGCCATTAATGCCGCTCCCGTCGACCGGAAAGGCAACCCGGAATTTCTGCCCGGCGGTACTCCTGAAAACTGGGACCTCAGCCGCGTGAATCCTGCCTATTACAATGAAACCATCGACAGCGTACTGATCCTGGCGGAATATTATGGGATCTATGTCAACCTGATGCCGATGAGCCAGTGCTACTGGTCGTCGGCGAATATTACCGCGAACAGCCCTGAAAAATGTTTCGACTACGGCGTGTTCCTGGGAATGCGCTATAAGGACCAGCGGAATATCTTATGGCTGTTCGGCAACGATAATCTTGATTCCTCGAGGCAATGTCCGATCGCGCGCGGGATCCTAAGCACGGGCGACAAGCATTTGATGTCCATCCATGTTTATGATCCTTCGTCTCCCTGGGGTCCGGACCCGCTCAACACGGCCCGCGGGAAGACCGGCAACTATTTCAAAAATTTGCCCAACTCCACCATGACCTGGGTGTCCTATAACAATCTATATTCCGATATGCAGGTATTCAACCAGGCCAGCTTTATTTACCAGGAATACAGGAAGAAGGACGTCATGCCGATCCTGATGACCGAAGGGCCGTACCAAAAGCTGAGCCCTTACCATTGGCAGGTGGCTACCAATCAGGTGGAAAGAGGATTGAATTACCGCGTCGCCCTGGGAGGCGGATTCGGCGGGGCCTATACCTATGGCTGTGACTGGATGCAGACGGGTACCGAGCCCTGGGATAAATACCTAAATGCCGGTGCGCGGCCGCATATAAAATATTTCAGCGCGCTGTTCAGGGACCGTCCCTGGTGGAAGCTGGTCCCCGATTGGGACCAAGAATTCCTGACTTCCACTACCTTGAAAGGAGGCCTGGATATTGAAGACGATAATTATACCATGGCGGCCTATGATGCCGCGGAAGGAACTCTCGGCATCGTGTATTGCACCGTACAACAAACGGTGACGCTGGACCTTTCCAAACTATCCGGCCCGGCCACCATCCGCTGGTACGATCCCACAAATGGAAATTTTACAGACATCGACGGAAATCCATTTGACGATAAAGGCTTGCATCAATTCACCACGCCTGCGTTGAGCCGACAGGAAGTCAACACCGACAATTCACAGGAAACATCCAGTGACTGGGTGCTGGTGGTTGAGATATCCGGTACAGAAACCAAGCATCAATAAATACACTTTATCAAAGAGTCGCGGGGCGATTGGATAGCCCATTTCCTTTGATCCTTTTTAGGTACTCATGTTTTATATTATGCTCTGTCCGGAGAAAGTAATTACAGTTTTCCATATCGGGGGCATCGGCATGAAATTGCAGTATAAAAAGTTCGTATTTCGAAAAAATTAGTGATTCTTCCTGTTAACGATAAACTTTACTGGATACGAATGTTTTATATAATAAACTATCGGAATGACAGGTAATGATGCAATCCATTATTTTCCCGGCACGATCTCAAGCATACATACCCCTTTCGCGGGGATATCGAAATTGATCAATAAGTTATCATCGATATACTCCATCAGAAGCCTTTTCCCTTCCGCATCGGTTATATATACCTCACCGGACTCCGGTAATTCATAGTCTTTGATGTTGATGCCAAAATTCAGGTTCACGGGGGCATCATTTATGTTGGCAAGGGCAATTCCTACCTGCCCGTCATCCGCTTTCCAGGTCCCGGCATAAATTAACGGGAAAGTTTTCCTGAATTTTGTTACGCTTTTACCTTCCCTTCCCGCGTAAATGGATAACCGGGATATGTTCAATTCTTTGGATGGAACATCCATGGCAGGGGATCGTAGGAATTTCCCGAGGAGCAAATATTTCAAACCATGCTTCCTGACTTTAACGAGATCAATTAAAAATTTAATTTCATCCTTTCTTTTTTCAACCAGGAAATCCCGGTAATTGGCAATCGTGGGCTGCAGTCCCCATACGAATGAGCGGGCCTGCTCCATGAGGAACTGCTGATTAAATTCTTCGTCCAGAAGTTTATTGGGATCTTCAGGAGCGAATTCCTTCGGCCATAATATATCGTATGGCGGGATCAGTAATGACGAGTAATTTCCATACGTAATTCCATACGGATGATAAACCGACTGAAAAAATGGAATCGGTTCTCCGCCATCCAAGCCGGCATATCTTTCCATGCTGACCTGCAGGGTAAGAAAGGCATCGAGGTATGGCAACCAGGCTTCCCCGCACCCTTCTCCGGCAAGGATGGGCTGATGATTGTGTGTGAATTTTGAACGGATCTGTTCCGTTAGCAATCCAAAATTCTTTACCCAGTAATTGCCTCCTCCCAGCGGATGACCATGACTGCTGTCATAACACATCCGGTTCAGGCATGCCTGGTCCATGTACACACCATTTGTGTGATAAACGTTTACCGCACTGTCGCACAGTGAAGCGTACCAGTCTTTCCAGAATGGGGTGGCGATGCACATGTTGGTCAGGGGTTTCCCGGAAAAAATATTATATACATGCGATAACGTTTTCCCGTTGACATCCTTCACAGCATAACGGCCGGCATTTTCCGCTTTCCAGCTTTTTGTTGAATCGCCCCATTGAAAATGATTCATATAAACGATGGCATTCACTCCCTGATCATGGGCCGTTGACATGGCCGAGATAAACGGATCTTTGCCTTCCCTCGGCGGAAAATATTCCGGGAAGCCGTCGTCATAGGAACATCCGTGCCACCAATGCCAGAAAACGTTCACGGGCAAATTGAGCCTCTGCTTTAATTGAATGGCGGGTGTTAAAACATCGCCCGATTCATTCCGGTTCCAGACCCAGAGCGCATTTTCTTCCAGCCAGGGTTCAACCAACCCTTTCCTGAACCTGCTTTCCCGGCTCCACTTCTGCCGGGCGCCCCATTCGCGATAAATCTCAGCGGCAGTGATCCAGTCGCCTGTAAAGGACCCCAGGATCGCTTCATAGGTTGTGGAATAAGATTTTAAAGTTGTGTCCAATGCGGGGAAGTTCTCAACCTGGTATGTAAGGTGATCCTGTGAATCAAGTGAAAAAGAAAAATTTTTAATGTAAGCGAGCGAATCATTACAGGCGGCGTAAAATCCATGCGCGCCCGGCTCGTATAAAGCGAAGCATTGCATCGAAAGCGGCCCGGGGTAGCTCCACGCGAATCGTTTTTCGATCCCCGGTCTTTTCGCAAGAAGGTCCCTCGGCTCCCTGACGAGCTGGCCCATCCAGGCGGGGATTGCCAGGTGTTCATTGGGCATCCTTCGTATTCCCGGAATTTTTGGAAAGATCACCCTGCGGATTGCCAGGCCTTTAATGCCTTCAACGGAGATATTCCAGTACGATAATGGCTTATCCTCATCCAGCCTGATCCGGACAGTTACAATAAGATCCTTGTAATCAACCTCCTTAAAATCCCTCCATTGCAGGATAATCGATGATGGGCCTGATTTTGAGTATTTAAATTGCGTACTTAACGAATTATCCGCCCGGCCGGACCGGGTCTTTGTCAGGAATTCAATTTCCCATGGAGAGCCTTGATCAGTTCCCGAATCAAGAATATCAAATGAGCTGATTAAATCACGAAACGACACCAGCTTACCCGAGTTCTTATCAAATCCCAGTTCAATCTTTCCGTTATTTATATATATCGTTTCATTTAAGGGATCTTTACAGGATATCAGCGAAATCAGCAGGAGAGAAACTGTAACAGTAGGGAAAAAATGGTTTGCGGTCGGTTTCATGATGTGAAGGTATTAATTCTTTGCCGGCCAGCCCGGGCGGGAGCATTTTGTTGGTAACAAATAATATACCTGGGTCCGCCAGTCTTGATAACCGCTTCTCACGAAGTGGAAATTTGAATTGTGATAAATTTTTAATTCTGACATTCAGGTCCCTGCCGGCTGACCGATGGGGAAATAAGGCTGAACACATTTTTGAATACATGAAAGTAATGAACGAAAATTTTTTATAATTTACCTTATGCTATTAAAATAAAATATGTATTTTTATATTATATTTTAAATTTGTAAAGTAAAATATGGACCTTTATATTTTACCTTACTTTGGAGAAATATGTTAATGGAGGATTTTAAGGCAGGAAGTCTTAGGAAAGGTACCGGCTATTCCTGGTTTCTTCCGGAGAAAATAAACCATGAATGGAGCTGGAATGATCAACAATTAAATACCAGGCTGGAAGAAGCTTCTTATTTAATAGGAGAATTAAATGCATTTGCGCGGTTTGTTCCCAATACAGATATGTTCATTAAGATGCATGTTTTGCGGGAAGCAGTTGTATCGAGTAAAATTGAAGGTACACGGACTGAAATAGGAGAGGCCCTTAGGAGAGAGGAGGAGATAATGCCTTCGAACCGGAATGACTGGCGGGAAGTTAACAATTATGTTTCGGCCATGAATTTTGGGATTGGGGAACTTGAAAGACTCCCTTTATCGAACCGTCTTATTCGGGCAACCCATACAGAGCTTTTAAAAAGCGGAAGAGGGCAGCATCGGGAAGCTGGTGAATTCAGGAGGAGCCAGAATTGGATTGGCGGGACGACGATCAGGGACGCCGTATTTATTCCCCCCGAACATACACATGTTGCGGAATTGATGTCCGACCTGGAACAATTTTTAAATAACGAGGACCTGGTGATACCAGATATTATCAGGATAGCTATCGCCCATTATCAATTTGAAACAATACACCCTTTCCTTGACGGGAATGGCCGCCTGGGAAGGTTATTGATCACCTTATACCTGGTAAGCAAAAAAGTGTTGCAGAAACCCTTATTATACCTGTCTGATTTTTTCGAACGTCACAGGGAATCGTACTATGATAACCTGATGAAAGTAAGAATTAAAAACG
Organism: Cyclobacteriaceae bacterium; assembly: GCA_035292565.1. Taxonomy (GTDB): domain Bacteria; phylum Bacteroidota; class Bacteroidia; order Cytophagales; family Cyclobacteriaceae; genus DATDPY01. Next base: position 5,009 of record DATDPY010000421.1, read on the forward strand.
ATCTGCTGCAATGGTTAAAATTCTTTCTTTCGGGTATTATTGATACGTGTAACCTTACCATTTCCGGACTGGAAAAAATCCTTAACCTTAAAAAGGAATTGGAACAGATCATGATTGTTACAATGGGCAAGAGGACACCAAATGCAAACAAGCTGCTTATTCAATTATATTCAACTCCTGTCGTTAATATAAAGGATGTCGAGCGGATACTGGATTTAACACCCAAGGCAGCCAATGATATGGTTAATGAATTTTTAAAATTAAAAATTTTGATTGAAAAGACCGGCTATAAAAGAAACCGTATTTTTGAATTCAATGATTACCTGTCTTTGTTTAAATAAAATCGATCACATCACTTCAACTTTTCTTTGAAGAAATCGATGGTTCGCTGCCAGGCAAGTTCGGCAGCGGCCTTGTCGTAACGGGGCGTTGAATCATTGTGAAAGCCATGATTTACCTCCGGGTAAAAATGGACCGCATATTCTTGATGGTTGTCCTTCAGTGCTTTTTCGTACGCCGGCCAGCCCTCATTGACCCGGGTATCCAATCCTGCGTAATGGATAAGCAACGGCGCCTTGATGCTTGGAACAGATTCAACCGGCGGTTGTCCTCCATAAAAGGGGACTGCGGCGGATAGATCCGGGATCCGGACGGCCATCATGTTGGATATCCAGCCCCCGAAACAGAATCCGACCACGCCCGCTTTTCCATCGCATTCCTTATGACCTTTAAGGTATTGATAGCCGGCGATAAAATCCTCCAGCATTTCATCGCGGTTCCGCTGACTTTGGAGCGTCCTGCCTTCATCGTCATTTCCCGGATAGCCGCCCAGGGGCGTAAGTGCGTCCGGCGCCAGGGAAATGAATCCTGCAAGGGCTGCCCTCCGCCCAACATCTTCGATGTACGGATTAAGTCCCCGGTTTTCATGAACTACAACGATCCCGGGCAGCCGGCTGCCGGCATTAACGGGACGGGAAAGCAACCCGCGTATTTTCCCTCCTCCTTTCGGGGATTCATATTCAATATATTCCGACGATAGCCTGGGGTCATCCGGCTGAATCTGAAGACTGCCTTTATAATCGGGCATGATGAAACTGAGTATGGAAGTCACCGTAATGCCCCCAATGGCATATGCCGATAATTGGTCGAGAAACTGCCTCCGGTCGATCCTGCTGTGAACGTAATCGTCGTACAGGCCGAATACCTCCTGTTTAATATCTTCTTTTTTTAATTTTGACATATTTATTTTTTTAAATAGAATCCATATGAGGTGAAAATCGAAATTCAGGTTTTGCCAGAACCTTAAATGTATAAAATATCCGATTGAAATGATCAATGATTTGTTCAATAAATTAAGGGAAATTCAGCAAATCAATTTATATATATTAAATTACCAGGGATGGCAGGAACATATTTTAAAATATTCTATTTCTCCATAATCATTTTTTTCCATGCAAATAATCTTTATTCTCAGAATAAAGAGGACAGGGAATATATATATCTGACAGCAGAAGAGGTCAGCGACAGGATCAGGGGCGGGTTACTCGGGCAGATGCTTGGCAACCTGAACGGGATACCTCATGAATTCAAATATTTTGATGAACCCGGTAATGTGACAAGTTATATTCCTTCGCTTCCCGACGGGGCCCGGACTGACGATGATACGGATTTCGAATGGGTATATATCCTTGAAATGCAGAAAAAACGTAATCCTCTGTTATCCAGTGATGATATATTCAATCTGTGGAAAGAACGGATCAACAGGCGGATCTGGTGTTCCAACCGGTTCGCCCGATATTTGATGGATATCGGAATCAAACCACCGTTTACCGGGTATAGCGCCCTTAATCCATGGGCCGATTTTAACATTTCAGGCCAATTCCTGTGTGAGACATTCGGGTTAATATCACCTGCGATGCCGCAAACCGCAGCTAAAATCGGCCTTAATTATACAACCACTGCCATCAATAACGAACCTGCTCAGGCCACGCAGTTTTTTACAGCGATGATTTCTTATGCCTTTATCAATGAGAATGTTCCGGATATCATCAATGCGGGAATATCCGCCCTGGACAGCAAAAGTAAATTGAACGGCATTTCCAGAGATGTGATGGAATGGTATTCACGGTACCCGTTAAACTGGAGGGAGACCCGAAGACTTCTGAAGGAAAAATACACGGTGGAGGGAGGCAATATTCGCGACAATAATGGTTTCGAGCTGAATACCGGATCGATCATAGCAGCATTATTGTACGGTCAAGGGGATTTTCAGGAGTCATTGAAAGTGGCCTTTAATTTCGGGTGGGACGCCGATTGTAATGCGGCTACCGTTGGGACAATCCTGGGCGTTCGTTATGGTTATCGTAAAATGATGAGTCATAACGACCCCAATGCGCCCGACTGGTTAATAGTGGATCGATATAAAAATTCTAACCGCGATAACATGCCGATGGATGAAACCATCACAAGCTTTGCCGACCGGCTGATCGAACTTTTTGAAATGATCAATGGAAATAATGGCGGCGAAAGAACGATCTACGGCCAAAAGCTTACCTATAAAATACCGGTGGAAGATCCTGTTCCTGTGATCAGGTTAACATCCTTCCATGAGCAGAAAAATATACTGCTTGAAAATACGGGGAACCGGGTTGACAAACTTCTTTTCTCCAAAGAACGGGACGAGCGGGCCAGGGCGGCCTATCTGGCCATTTGCCTCGAGTTGAACAAATCCCTGGCCGGTCAATATCCGAAGGAATGGAAACAAGCCAGTTATGATCTAAGCGGGTATTGGAAAATCATGAATAATATATTTGAAGCCGGAGACGGAAAAAATGAATTCAGCGCCCTGAAAGCATTGAGGGCCAAATTCGAAGCGGCCGGTTTCCGGGCCCCCGTAAAAAGCTATGAAGATGAGGAGCTTTATCATGATCTGAATACCTGGAGAAATCCTGAAAGCAATAACAAATAATTAAAATTCAGAGCGATGAAATTTCCCGCTTTTGCTTTGCTGATTTTCTTTTTTCAATTTTATTATTATTTTGCTTTTTCTTGTTCATCAAAATTATACAGCTATGCGAAAAAACCATCAAAAAACGGGGAAATCCCGTAAAAATTCCATTGAACAGCTCAGCATGGAAAATGAATTGCTGAAGCTAAAACTAAGGGCGGAAAACGGCGCTGAATTCGGCGCCTCTAACGACCTCGATCCTTCCATTGAAAATGCCTTTCTGAAAAACGTCATTGAATTCG
>DATDPY010000422.1:0-2281 GCA_035292565.1 Cyclobacteriaceae bacterium
GGATGATACCGATACACGAAAACTTCTTGTTCATGGATAAATATTTGATCGTTCCAAAAGGGAATGATTTTTCGTTTCATAACATAGCTGAATTAAAAATCAAAGATACGAAAAATATACACACCCCTACCCCTCTCAAGAGGGGAAGTATCTTGCTCCGGTATAATAATCATCATTTAACCACTTCAAGGTTAATCCAGGAGCAGGATGATACCGATAATAAAAAATTTCTCTTCATGCAGGTTGGTGAGAAATAATCGTTAAATGGCTAAAAAGAATCTGTTTGCGGAGAAGCCCAGCCGGCTTTTCAGACATGCTTGGCTTCCCAGGCCAGCTGGTAAGCTTCATCATAGTAATTGATCAGGTTCTCCCAGTCAAACTGCACGGATACATTCTCTGCCTTGTATCTCCATTCAATCCTTTCCCTCCGGGTGAGTCGCGTAAACTGGAGGAGCTGGTTAGCCAGTTGGTTTGCCGCCTGGTCAAAATTCTGCGTCCTGTTATTGACGACGTAAATGGCCTTACGGTTTATATTATGAATATTGTTCAGGACATAGTCGCCAAATCCTGAAAGGTTACTGGTGACTGCCGGCACGGCGCGTGCAAGACATTCCAGCGGGGTATATCCCCATGGCTCATAAAGACTTGGGAAAATGCCCAGGTGGCATCCCCTGACAAATTGGTCATATTCAATCCCGAACAAGGGATTGGTTGCTGCGATGAAATCGGGATGGTAAATAACCTTTACTTTATCGTGCGGTTTATTGATCAGGTTTGCCGTGCGCAGGAAAGCGAGGATCGGGTCATCGGAACTGTTGATTAAATTGTGCGTTACGATTGACGGAAGATCAGTCGATTTGAAGGATTGTAAAGTTCTGCGGTACCTGAGCCTCCAATAATCGTCGACAAAATCATTCAGGTTGGGAAGCCTGTGGTCAGGATCGATGGGAGCGTGGTAAAATAATTTCTCGGCAATTTCATTCTTGATGGCCTGGATGGTTTGCCGCAGCTCTTCAAGCCTTGCCTTCGATTCAAGCACGTTCGGATTTATGGAGTGATAGGGAGCTTTGGTTATAAAAAACATAACCACCGTTACCTGGTCCCCAGCCCTCTGAAGCTTCCAGTTGAGTCTTGCCAGGGCTTCAATAACCAGGTCGAATCCTTTATTCCGGTACTCATACCTGCCGGAGGTGAAAAAATAAACAGTCTTGTCCAGGTCAAACGAATAGCTCGGAAAAAAATGGGATATGACGAACTGGTGGATCTTTTCCTTGAAATCCTTATGAAGGTTCTGAAATTCATGGATGGCTGTAAACCGCTGTATATTAATTCCGTTCGGAAGAACAACTTCAGGCTGCCTTCCCAGAAGGTATTTGCATTCCTCGGCCGTCACGTCGCTGACCGTTGAGAAAACATGAGCTCCATGGGCTGCGGCACGTTCGATCCTGACGGATGATTCGATGTTAAAATATTTTGCTTCGTTCTGCCAGTTAAAAAATGGAAGGTGAGTGTAAAATTCCGGGTCGTTCATGGCAAGGTACCTGCCCAGCAGCGTGGCATGTGTGGTGAAGACAATCGATACCGGGGTTTTGTGATATCTCAGTTCGGGTACCGGGATCCCCGCCATCCATTCATGAAAATGTCCTATGATCTTTTTCCTCGAATCCACCACCTTGGTAAGGTAGGAGAAATAGATACGTACCAGGTACCCGAAAGCGATCACCTGGTTCATCAATTGATCATCGGCCGGAAGGGATATATCGTGGTGGTCCCATATCTCATATTTAATGGCGCCAAGCCTGTCGAATACACTGTAAGGGTTAAGCAATACGGTATTCGGCCTGCCGGTAATCAGCCATTTCCCGTATTTGATATCAAACCCATCGTCACGCATTTTTTTTACTGCCTGGCCAAACGGGTCGCTGTAGTCTTTTACTTCTTCAAATTCAGTTGAAATATGCGGATGGACATTAGGGCCGATAACACAATAATTTTCTCCCCACTTTTTAGATTGGGTCGGGGCTTTGGATCTGATCACCGTATAGATCCCTCCCACCTGGTTACAAACTTCCCAGGCAACTTCGACCAGCAGGGAGGCGGCGATGTTTTTTTTCAGTATCCTCTTCCTGGACGAAGTTCGCTCCACCCGAATTTCCGTTGCATTTTCAATTTCCATGGCCGAATAGATTATGATAAAAGTCCTTACCTCTCACAAAAATTAAGCAATTAAATGATTAAAATAAAAACAAGTTATTTTTTATGAGGTTTTTTGACTGAATTG